>CAZUFR010000177.1:0-3382 GCA_964619655.1 uncultured Syntrophomonas sp.
CGCAAAATGAAAAAGTATAGAATTGAAACTTGACACCAGTTTCCCTATAAAGACGGCTTATAGACGAAGGAGTCAAAGACTCGCATATATAAATAGCGTGTTTGAGCGAGAGGTAATGGGGCAAAGACTTAGAAATACAAATAAGGCTGGTGTGCAGTTCAGTTCTGTTAGAGCTGAACTTTTTTACTAAAAAGAAGATTTTTTTAAAGATGCCTTGCTTTTCTGGTATACTAGTTGTATTCTAGTGATGTACACAAAATATTAATTCACGAAACATGTTTGGTGTTGCAAACTTGCAATTACGGGAGAAGTGTGCGCAAATTTGTTATGCCTGTTACATCCGCAACCTTAAAGTAAATATAGAATTTCGATTGCAGAAACGCAACACGTTTTGCAATCATTTTTTTTTGCATAAGTCTAAATGCTGGCCTTTTTGAAGTTGGCACGGTTATTGCTATTAATATAGGTGCAAGTTAAACGACGGCCGTTAGCTTAAAAGAGGAGGAAAGAAACCAATAACTTAGACGATGTAGCAACGTGATTAGTAACAATTTCCCCAAATTAAAAATTTTAAAGAAGAAAGGTTGATATCAATGGCAGAAAAATGGGAAAAGAAAGATAACTGGAACAATTACACAGACTCCGGCGGAAATTATGGTTTTGATGAGGAAATGCTAAACCGGGCTTTTGAAGAAGCCAAAAAAATCTACAAAGAAAGAGGATTCCAAAGAAGAATGGGTTACGGAAAAGCCCCGGTTGTAACTACAGTAGATATGGCTAAAGCTTGGATGTCGGATGGGCACCCCTTTACCTGTGAGAACAATGTAGAAATTTGTGCCAATGCCCTTAAGGTATTGGAAGCAGCCAGAAAATCCGGAGTACCTATTTTCCACACAACTACTGGATACACCGGAAAAAGGCAACTCGACTTATGCAAATGGGACGAGAAAATTCCGATGCGCACATTAGATATTAACTCTGAATGGATGGAAATTGACCCCAAACTAAAACCCCAACCGGAAGAACCCGTTATTCATAAGAAATACGCCAGCAATTTCTTCGGTACCCATTTGGCTGAAACCCTGTACCATCTGGGAGTTGACACCGTAATAGTAATGGGCGCCACCTCCTGCGCATGCGTAAGACACACCGTTATGGATTCAACCGGATATGGTTTTAAAACTATAATTCCAGAAGGCACCATTGGCGATAGAGTACCAGGAGTTATTGCCTGGAACCTGTTTGACATGGATGCCAAGTTCTGTGACGTCGAACCTCTGGAAAATGTAGTAAAGTATCTGGAAGGCATTGACAAGAGCGTTTATAAAAGAGAGATATAACAGGATTATTTAGGCAGAACACAATTTTAATAACAGCTACTACTCTAGACGTTGTAACAGTTATGTAAGAAATAATACTTGTTATTTTTCCGTAAATTAATGTAGATACTGAAAGGGGACACATTTAATTTAATAAATTGTGTCCCCTTTATTGCTCTTAGCCTTTAGCAAATATTATACTAACATATTTGTTTGCGATTAGAACTATAGAAAGGAGAAGCTATATGAGTTTAGTAATTAAAAATGGCACTATAGTAACTTCGGTTAATGAATATAAAGCTGATGTGCTTATAGAAGGCGAAAAAATTATAGCCATTGGCACCGGTTTAGATGATCGTGCCGACCAGGTAGTAGATGCCTCCGGTAAATATGTTTTCCCTGGTGGTGTAGATGAGCATTTGCACTATAATTCCTTTAGTTCTCTTGGTTATGAAACTTCTGATGCTGCTGCAGCGGGCGGTACTACAACAGTGGGGGATTTCGTTGTCCAGCCTAAAGGTGTAGGACTGAAAGACTCAATAATAAAATATAAAAAAGAAGCCGTAGAAGGTAAAGCCATGGTAGACTATGTGCTGCATGGAATAATAATGGATCCTACTGACCAATCTTTTAACGATATACCTTCTATGCCTGAAGTCGGGGTTGCCTCTGTTAAACTTTTTATGGCTTATAAAGGTATGGATTATTATGCTACCGATGATTCTATCTTTAAAGCTTTGCAGATTGCTAAAAAATGCGGCGTAACCATTATGGTTCATGCTGAAAACGCAGATGTAATTGATGTTAAAATTAAACAGCTGTTAGCAGAAGGAAAAACGGGTACGGAAAATTTCTCTGTATCAAGACCTGTTTTATGTGAAGCTGAAGCTACTTCCAGGGCTGTTTATATGGCAAAAATGGCTAATGCGCCACTTTTTGTAGTTCATGTAACCAACCGGGCATCCGCAGAAGTCTTAAGGGAAGCTCGTGCTGAAGGGGTTCAAGCTTTTGGAGAAACCTGTACCCATTATATGAGTTTAAATGATAAGAATTTAGAAAAACCGAATTTTGAAGGGGCAAAATATGTATGTAACCCACCTTTAAGACCACAAGAAGATGTTGATTTTATGTGGGAAGCAATTCGGAATGGCTGGTTGCTGGCAGTAAGCTCTGACCATTGTGCCGTTATCGGCGGTTTTAAAATTGCTAAACATAGGGGCATCAATGATTTTAGCAAAATACCGCCCGGTTCCCCAGGAGCTCAAGATCGCCTGCATATGATTTGGACTTATGGAGTTGAAAAAGGCAAGATTTCCCGTACCAAGTTTGTTGACGTTTGCTGCACAACTCCGGCTAAAATTTGTGGTATCTACCCACAAAAAGGTGAAATCGCGGTTGGCTCAGATGCTGATGTAGTTATTTTTGATCCCAAGTACAAAGGTGTTTTCAGTAATGAAACTAGTTTGCATGGCACTGATTACAACGCTTATGAAGGCTTTGAACAAATAGGAAGAGCAGAAAAAGTATTCCTTAGAGGAAACCTGGTAGCTGAAAACGGTAAATTCCTGGGCCAAGAAGGCCAGGGTCAACAAGTAATGGCTAAACCATATGGCTTATGCTATGACGGTTTTAAAGAATAGTAATTTTAAAAATTGCCGCCGATATAAATCTTCTAAGCTATATCTACCATGATTTGTTACAGACGTCTCGGGTGTTGCCGTTAGCTCGATAACACATCTAAACCGGGGCGTCTTTTTTAATAAAGGTAATCATTAATAATTCTTCTAAGTTCAGCCCTTTTTGTGTGAGCTTTTTAAGGGAGAAAAAATTTTCGACAAAGTATTGTTTTACTGGTATACCAGTGGTATATTAAAGATACACAAAGAGCATTCGAGCCAAATGCAAATTAAGGGAAGGGGTACATAGAATGGCTGAGATTTATGACATTGTTATTGTCGGCGCAGGACCAGGCGGACTGGCAGCAGGTATTTACGGTTCCCGATCACGTCTTAAAACAATCATATTACAAAAAGGAAGACCGGGAGGCCAGGCTGCCACCACTG
>CAZUFR010000178.1:0-3372 GCA_964619655.1 uncultured Syntrophomonas sp.
TTACATATGAAGAGGGGGTTAGGGGTATGAATTACCAACAGATTTTTGAACCCGGTGAAATCGGGCAATGCAAAGTAAAAAACCGGATTATAATGGCACCCATGGGTAATATTAATATGGCTGATCCCATAGGCCGGCCTCTTTCTAAAATGATTGAGTACTTTGTGGAAAGAGCTCGAGGTGGAACTGGACTCTTGATTACAGGTCTAGTTCCAATATCATTTGGTATTGACCCTACTGTGTCAGAAGATAATGACACCACCTACTTTCCCCGTATTGACGCCTCCTCCCGAACTCGTATGTCTGGATGGCGTGACCTGGTAGCAGGGGTTCACTCCTATGATGCCAAAATCTTTATTCAGCTTACGGCTGGCCTGGGCAGGGTTGGTTCACCTGAAGCTGCACTTAAGGGGAAGATTCTGAAATCAGCCTCCTGGAATAGGAATTTTTATGTGCCGCAGGTTCCCCACCTTCCTCTCTCTGATCATAGCATTAAAAAGATGGTTAAAAACTTCGGGCAAGCTGCCGTTAATGCACAGGTATGTGGCATGGACGGAGTACAGCTGCATGGTCATGAAGGCTATCTAATGGATCAGCTTACCTCTGCACCTTGGAACCGGCGTAAACTGGGAAGGTACCGGAATAAATTTCAGTTTGCCATTGATGTAGTACGTGAAATCAAAGAACGGTGTGGGGAGGAATTTCCTATTATTTATCGTCTGGATCTGACCCAGGCCTTATATGAATCCTACGGGGATCAGATTTTTAAAAAGATGTTTAAGGGTCAGGAAAGGACTATAGAAAAAGGGCTGGAGTTTTGTCAGGTACTGGCTGAGGCTGGAGTCGATGCCTTTGATGTGGATAAGGGATGTTATGATAACTGGTTCTACCCTCATCCCCCGGCCTATTTTGATGATATCCCCTATGTAGAACAAACTGCGGGGCGACTTAAATCTTTTTTCCAGACCAAAGAAATAGAGGCCAAAGTAATTGCGGTTGGTAAACTGGGTAAACCTGACCGGGCGGCAGAAGTGCTGCGCCAAGGCTGGGCAGATTTCTTTATGCTGGGTAGACCATTACTGGCCGATCCTTATTGGCCGCAAAAGGTCCGCGAAGGACGGGTTCGAGAAATAATACACTGCATTGGAGATCAAGAGGGCTGCATCCAGTCGTTTGTCCTTGGGGGGCACCCTTGTTGTACAGTTAATCCCTATACTGGTTTTGAGGATAGTAAGAAGCTGTCCAAAGCTAACCGGGTAAAAAATATTGCTATTATCGGTGCTGGCCCTGCAGGTTGTGAAGCTGCTAAAACTGCTCATTTAAGGGGACATCAGGTTACTCTTTTCGAAAAGACTGATTCAGTTGGCGGACAGCTGCTTACCGGAAGCCGGATGAAAATAAAGCATGACCTGGCCCTTTATATTGATAACCTTCAGTACCAAATGGACCTCCTGGAAAAGGAAGGTGTAGATATTAAGTATAATACGGAGGTGTCGGTAGCGGATTTGAAAGGCCAATTTGACGTTATCATATGCTGCAATGGATTAGTAGCTCCCCTGCCTCAGATAGAAGGAAGGGAACTGATTCATTACTGTGAAGCCAGAGAGTTTCTGGATAATGACATGCAGCTACCCCCGGATGTCAAGAGAGTTACAGTGATAGGAGGGGGTATCGTAGGCTGTGAATTATCCTATTCCCTGGCTTTTGAAAAACAAATGCAGGTAACCATTGTGGAACTGCGTGACGAGCTCATGAAGGGTGTAGTCCATGCCAATCGCAGTATGCTTCTGTGGTTGATGATGGGACGAGGAGGACCTTCAGGCAGGCCGGAAGATGTTTTACAAACACCGGTACAGGCCTTCACCTCTTCCCGAGCGGTAAGATTTGAAAGAGGACGGGTAATCCTGGAAGCTAACCGTAAGCGCAAAGATCCTTATACTCCCTGGTCTACTCTCGTTCCTGACAATATACATAACCCTTTCCATAAGACGCTTGATCCTGATGATGTAGAAATGATTGAAATAGATACGGATTATGTAGTTTTTGCGACCGGAGGAATCGCAAATGACGGGTTATACTATGAATTATTAGGAGAAAACGCAGCACCTGAGATTTACTGTATCGGTGACGCCAGGCGTCCCGCCCGAGCTTGGGAGGCCATTAGCTCAGCCAACGAAGTAGCCCGTTATATATAAATCTACTCCTGGCCCTTCAGCCGTCTTTGAAAGATTATAAATACTGGTAGTGGAATAATAATCCAGCCCAAGCTTTTTACCAGGCTATTTTTAGCTCGGTTAACTTGACGGTCTTTTTCAGCTACAACCAGAGCGTCATATCTTGCTTTAAGCTCAGTTTCGCTAAGGTTAGCTTTGGGAACAGGTTTTTCCGACTTTTCAAAACCCCACTGTCTATATTCTTCAAATGACTGATGATAAGGAGCAGGAGTAACAATATCGGCAACGGCCATGAATGCGGCTACGCTTCCGCCGATTATCATCATTAAGGTTGCAAATAAGACCACATAAATATAAACGTTTTTCATCATAATGTTCCCTCCCTCTTTAGAATTTCCTCTGGTTGCGGATATTGCAGCAGCTGCTAATATCAATACTATAACCACAAGCACTAAACCTATTAATGAAACTACCACCGATTCTGCCTCCTTTTGCTAAGGCTATTATAACGAAAATCTAATAGCAATTGATATAAGTAAGATTAACCAGGTAATTTTGGTGGTCATGGTTTAATTTGACCTGCAGTAATATTATTAGGCTAGAATACAGAAACTTCTGATAGATAAACGCCGAGGATTGGCTTCTCCTTGGTAAGTTACTATTAGAGGTGAATTCTGTGTTTGTTAGTAATCGCCGGTTCTATGTATTATTATTGCTGATATTTATACTAAATTATTTTGATATTATTTCGACCATCAGACTTTATCATCTCTTCGGGGCAGATATCGAGGGTAATCCAATCATGAAATATCTGCTGGTAATTGGTCCGGAATGGGCGTTACTGTTTAAAACCTTCTGTATATTAGTATTTACCATCGTTATGATAATTGCATTTCGTTACCAACCGGGCACTGCTTATAAGGGTACGTTAATTACCGCGGGAATTTTTATACTTCTGGCAGGTTGGCACTTCTTCATTTATCTAGTCATTTAAATTATTGGACATGCTCTTTACGTCACTTTAGCCGAGCACTTACACCATCAGGGTCCACATTCGTACCTCGTATACTACCCTTTCTCTTGTATTACTGATAAAATTATTGTTAATTTAAAAGACTAACTAAAGAAGGGATTAACTATGGCTAAAATATGTATTCTAGATGCCAAAACTCTGGGGGAAGATGCTGATTTTACGGTT
>CAZUFR010000179.1:0-3362 GCA_964619655.1 uncultured Syntrophomonas sp.
CATATGAGGTTATGGGGGCTATAGGTGCGGCTATGTTAGCGCATGAGGAAAGAGTTCAGAGCCAGGCTCCAGGTAATTACCGGGGAGATGACTTCATCATGGAGGGAGAATTCAAGTCCAGCAGTCACGAATGTAAGGGTTGTCCCAATCTTTGTGAAGTGGTCTGTATTAAACGTAATCAAGAAATATTAGCCTACTGGGGCGACCGCTGTAAAAAATGGGAGAACTCCATCAACCGTCAGGATAAGCTGCAGGTGATATAGGAGTGAGGGGTAAGAAACGTGTTAAAAGGACCGTTCGCTAAACACGTTTTAAATTTTTCCCTGTATTGTCAAAGAATTCTGTGGCAATAATTATATTAATAGCATACACTATAGTTAATGGCAGGGTCGAAGCCCTGCCGACGGTTCGCTAGGCTCTTTGGGTGTTGGGTACCCAGAGGGCCGTCATTTTTTATGCAGCTTGGCAACTTGTACGTAAAGCACAGAATCTGCACTCTGCGTCTCGTTGCTCCCTATCACAGGAACCTTGCAACGTAATTGCAATGGTGACAACCATGAGATATTCACCTCCTTTCGGTGAGTATGGCAAATGCAACCTCTCCTTTACATGCGCTGATGCACTTGCTCCAGTTGCAATACTCTCACCAAATGAAGGTCTCACCTAAGAACCAGAAACCGATTCTATTTTAGCATAATTTACCTGATATGGGACAAAAATTGATTAAATATTCCTTTTAGCAATTCCTGTGTTAAAAATAGGGCTAACCTTCAAGTATAGCCAGAATCTGTTCTTCCAGGTGTTGTTTTTCTGTCCCTGAGGGGGTAGTGGGCAGAGTTATTTCTAGTTTTATGCTGGCGGGGCGGGCAGAGAGCACATAAATGCGGTCAGCCAGCAGCAGAGCTTCATTTATATCGTGGGTGACAAATAAAATGGAAGGTTGATATCGTTGCCGTATATCTTTTAACCAGAGCTGCATTTTGTGCCGGGTAATAGCATCCAGGGCTGCAAAAGGTTCGTCCAGAAGCAGGATATCGCTGGCGAACAGATATGTTCTAAGTAGGGCCACCCTTTGCCGCATACCTCCGGAGAGCTGCCGGGGATAATGCCGGGCAAAGTCTTGCAAGTCAAAATCTTGCAGGTATTTCCCGGCCATCTCCCGAGCTTCTTTTTTATGTACTCCTTTTAAAACCAGAGGAATAGAAACATTATCCAGGATATTCTTCCAGGGTAATAGAAGGTCTTTTTGTTGCATGTAACTAACCCGTCCGGTCAGCCCGCTCCAATCTTTACCGTCAATATAGACACTGCCGCGGTCAGGTTTGCGTAAGCCGGCGACAATATTTAAAAGCGTACTTTTTCCACAGCCGCTTGGCCCTACAATAACCACGAACTCTTTATTATGCAGTTCAATAGTAAGGTTATCCAGGGTATGGACACCTTCCAGAGTTTTACTTACATTGGCAACTTTCAACCTGACCAAACCAATCTCTCCTTGAAAAATAGACACTGATTACACTGATTTCTTATGATTAACACTGATTTTAGTTTATAATAACTAAACCTATATCACTAATTAACCATCCATGTATGTTATTCACAACTAGGGATGAAAATATTTTTGACGCGGAAGACAGGGAATCCACTGGGGAAGACGCGGAAAAATTATTTATAAAAAAGCCGCTCCCTTAATAGCGACCGAAGGAAGCATCAGTGTGCCCTATGGGTACGGAAATCCTATTATAATCCGCGTCCTTTCGCGTCAAAGAAAGTCTATTTTCTTATCAACAACAGAGTAACCCCCCGGGGGTTTAGTGGTCGGCCGGGCAGACACACGGGTCTGCCCCTACACGGCTCACACCTCATTCCTTACGGCAAATATTTATTAGTAAATGCTTTATCCGGGTCAATATTCTTGTCAATCAGTTTATTCTCATACATGAAGTTAGCATAGTTATTCCAGACTTCTTCTTTCATTTCGCCCCAGCGGGGAGCATCGGCTTGATACTCGTTGGCCAGGTATTTCTGGCTGGCCATAACCAGGTTTCTATCCAGGTCCGGCTCATTTTTCAGCAGCAGTTCGGCAGCGTCCTCAGGATTCTCTATAGCAAACTGATAGCCTTTACTGCAAGCCCGCATAAATTTTTCAGCCAACTCTGGATTTTCCTTAAGCATTTTTTCACTGCTAATAATCACCGGGGTATAAAAATCCAGGGCCAGGTTTTCATCCCGTAGTTTTATGAAATTCAGGTCCAGGTTGCGCTGCTCAGCTTCTACCCCAGTCCATCCCCAGTATATCCAGGCAAAATCTACACCTTTATGCATACTGGTGAAAAAATCAGCCTCGCCTATATTAAGCATTTCTACCTTGTTAAAATCAGCCTGGTATTTATCCATAAGGGCCTTGATCATTGCGCTTTCTGCCGGTGAACCCCAGCCTCCATAGCTTTTACCTTCAAAATCCCTGGGTGATGTAATCCCTTTTTCAACTGGTGAAGCAAAACCGGAGGTATTATGCTGGATAACTGCAGCCAGTGCAATTACCGGGATATTCTGGGAACGAGCTATGGTAACTTCCTCCTGATAGCTGATACCAAAATCACCTTTGCCTGCTGCCAGCAATTGGGACGTACCTCCTTCGCCGGGTTGCATTATCTCTACATTAAGTCCTTCGGTCTTAAAATAACCTTTCTCTTTGGCTACATAAAGCCCGGTATGATTAGTATTGGGCAGCCAGTCGAGTAATACCGTTACCTTGGTAAGTTCCTGTTTATCCTGGGATGGTGGATTTTTACTGCAGCCAGCCAGGGGGATTAGCAACAGGCCTACAATTATAAGTAAGGTCAACAATTTTCTCATAATTAGTTCTCTCCTTTACCAATTAGTTTTCCCATATCTGGGTTGTTAAATGTTTACGGTTCCATGGCACCAGATAGTATTCCAGCAAATCGATCAGCTTAACCAGGAGGAGGCTTAATAGGCAGATAACCAGTACCGCAGCCAGTACCCGGTCAATGGCAAACTGCTTTTGCTGCAGGGTCATATAGTATCCCAATCCCCGATTAGAGCCCAGCCATTCTGCTATTACCGCCGCCATTATGCTATAGGTGGCGGCTATCCTGATTCCAGAAAAGAAGGCTGGCATAGCAGCCGGTAGTTTTACCATAGTAAAAGTTTTAAGGCGGCTAGCTCCCATGGAACGAAATAAACTGATCTGATCTGGATCTACGGTATTTAGTCCGTCAGTAAGACTAATAACCATAGGGAAAAAGCAGACCAGGATTACTACCAGTATTTTAGGGAGCAGGCCAAATCCAAACCAGATAGTAAACAATACTGCCAGTACAATCAGGGGAATAGTT
>CAZUFR010000180.1:0-3308 GCA_964619655.1 uncultured Syntrophomonas sp.
TTTAGATAAATCCACTTCGTGTTCATGGGCTATCCTTTGGCCCCGGAAATTAAAAACTACTTTTACTATAGGTCGGGTAGGATGTTCCCGGTTGGTATCAATAACGATTCCCGTATCCCCGGTATTAAGTTCTACCACGGTACCAATCGGATATACTGCAATATTGGCAACTAGCGCAGTTACACAGGCCGGATCCAGATAGATTCCGGACATACGTTTTAAAATATTTATACCCTGATTAATAGAATAGGGAGGCCGGTAAGGACGGTTAGCCAGTAAAGCGTCATAAACATCTGCAACTGCCACAATACGCGCATATTCCAGGATTTTTTCTCCGGCCAGATTACGGGGATAACCCTGACCGTCCCAGCGTTCATGGTGCTGGTAGGCAACATGACTAGAAAGCAGGGAAAGATCGTGATATTCACGCAGTATTTTAAATCCAAATTCCGGGTGTTGTTTTATTTCACTAAATTCGTTGCGAGTCAACTCCCCGGGTTTATTTAATACGTTTAAACTTATCCGTATTTTGCCAATATCATGTAACAGAGCACCAATACCCAGTTCATTAAGCTGGGTACGATGGTAACCCATAGTGATTCCGGTCAGGATAGATAAAATGCAGACATTTACTGAATGAGCAAAAGTATAATCATCAAAAGCCCGGATATCGGATAGACTGAATAAAATATTCCGATTAATGAGCAGTTCATCAACTATATTATCAACTGTTCCCTTAACTGCCCGAGTATCCAGGTTATGGTTTTTGTCTAATTTATTAAAGTTTTCCCTAACCATTCGTATAGTATTATGGCGAGTTTCATCTGCAACTATATCACGATGTTCCACATAGCCGAATATTTTATCCCTGATATAAATTGAATCAATTTCCAAGTCGCCAAGTCTTTTGATATATCTGTTGCTGAGGATAATACCGCTATGTAATAATATGCGGCCATCGCTACTAAAAATAGCCCGTGCAACTACCATACCTGGTTTCAGGTTTTGCACACTTATGCGTCTCATGACTAAATCACCTTGCTACAGTTTAATGTAATTGGTTGTATAAATACTATATTTTACAACGACTTCCTGCTTTGTTTTTTATTCTTTAATTGATGCAGCAATACCTGCTTTTTGGCCAACTATTTGCATTAAAGAGAAACATAAGAGTACCTCGGGTAGGACTGTAGTAATTGATATATTACGGTTTAAATGATAAATTAGAATCAACTTATGAAACAGAGGCGCTAAATGAAACGTAAAAAACCTTATTTTCCGAGGCCGGTATTAAGAAATCTGGTTGACGAAATAAAAAAATTGATAGTCAGTAATACAGGCCGATTATCCATTCTTGACCTGATTGAGGACATACCTTTTGAGGTCAGGTCTCAGGTGATAGACGGCCTATCTGCCTTTCATGACCAAGAACTGGTACCATTTTTCTATTTATTAAAAATGGAATACGGTAGTGAATTGGCGGCAGTGTGTGACCGAGCTCTGGAAAAGTGTCGTATGGCAGGTATGAACATAACCCCCCCGGTCTTCTTTGAGGGGGAATTTTTAAAAGCGTATGCTAGTATTAGTCGTCATACCGGACGTATGACCATTGATGTAGCCTGGTACTTAGGTGGATCAAGGGTGTATGTGGAGTGTTTTTACCTTACCTTTAACCCGGATGGTATTCATAGTTTTTTTATTATAGAAAACATGCCTTACCTACAATACGAAAATGACCGCAAAATGCTGCCGGAAATGATTGAGCTGGATTTAGAGGAAGCCTGTTATCTTGTCCAGGAATCATTTAATCTTAATGTTGCCAATATGATCAGGCCGGCTCTGGGTAAATTCCTGTACCAGAAATACCTGGATATGGATGTAAACCAGCAAAATTATGAATGGATTAAGAATCTCGTACGCCGAATATCAGCTCGCTTAACCCCGCGTCAGCTAATTAACAGCTTTTTTAACGCGCTTAGCCGTAATGATTTCGCTTATATATTTTCACTCTTATCCGGGCGTCAGCTTTCACCAACTCTCTTTTTTGAACGATTTTCGGAGCTGATTAATCCCGATGCCATGATCCTGGAAGGTGAGGCTAAAGATGTACAGGGATCACGAAATACTGCCCGGGTTACCGCTTCCATGATCAGGGTGGAAAATCATAAGTTTTATAATTGCCAATACAGATTTTACCTTTTGCATGAATCAGGTTATTGGTCTATTGGAGATATTGAAAAGTGCAGCTACCAACTAATAGATCCGGATTCAGCCCAATCACCTTTAAGCCGATTGGTTTATTGCCAGGTATATGAAATTCTAGATGTAGAAGGACTCTTTGAAGTATTGGACCGGGTAGATAACATAAGGGAAATTGAAGAATTACCTTGTGGTACTCACCTACGCATTAGCTATTTCGATGATAATTACAACCATGGGATATCTTTTATGAGCGGCGTCATTGCCGATGTAATCTTGAATGGTGATGAACTGGTGGTTATATCGCAAAACTCTGCCACCATAAGTGATATCGACCATTTATTTAATGACGAACAGATTACAGCAGTAATCCCTCGGGGCGACTATGAAGTGAGTTTGATGACTGCCTATACTTATCTAGGTGGGCAGTATATAAACTTCGAAGATTTGTTATACCAGGGCGAGGATAATCCTATCTATGATGATGGTATGCGTTTGATTACCACCCGTTACCTGGTAAAAGACCGGGAGCGGGTAGTAAAACGGATAGAAGAACTAAAAACTATTAAGATAAAGCTGGATAATAGTTATACCCTGTATTACCAAATAGTAAATGAAAACGGCAGCAGCAATTTTTTTGCCGAGTACTTGCTCGGCTCCAGTTGGGTAAATGTATCAGCTTTTGGTGAGCATGATATAAATTTGGCTCGACAGGAATTTGAGGAACAGATGTATGGGTATCTGGAGTTTGACGGTATGGAAGTCAGAAATGAAGGGTTTTTTGACATATTAACTATTGATATTAAACGGGAATACCCAGGGTTGGAACCTCAGTTAAAAGAAATTTATCTGGACAAATGGTATCATAGCCAGCTAAGTGCCTTAAGTGGCATGAGTCCTTCGGAAGCATGTGAGACTGAGGAGGGCAGCAGATTATTGTGGGCTATGTTTAAAAATTTGAAACAGAACAGCAAAGCTCCCTATATGCAATACCGCAAGAATATTGGACTTAAGGAGTATATTCGTAAGGTAGAACAAAAAAAAGAGAGTAAACAATAGAATAGTCTATTGACAGCGCCTAATCGTTTAAATATACTTTATAGATAATC
>CAZUFR010000181.1:0-3291 GCA_964619655.1 uncultured Syntrophomonas sp.
ATGTCTGCTCCCAGTTCTGCCGGTGGTTTTAAAATAGCCAGTGATATAGGGTCAACCGCCATAACCAGGAAACCTTTATGCTGGTGTACAGCATCAGCCAGTTTCTCCACCTCTTCCAGGTGGCCGAAAAAGTTGGGCTGCTGAATTACCACACAGGCGGTATCTTTATCTATTAGGGAAATCATTTTATCCAGGCCAACGACTCCCCCGATGGAAGGTACGGTAACTATCTCCATTTTTCCTGATATAGCATAAGTTTTTAAGACCTGCACATATTCCGGGTGAACCGTATCCGGGAGCAGAACTTTTTTCCCTTTAGCATTGGTGCAGGCCAGGTTACAGGCTTCGGCCAGAGCACTGCCGCCGTCATACATGGAGGCATTGGCCACATCCATTCCGGTGAGCAAGCAAATCATACTCTGGTATTCGAATATGGACTGCAGTATTCCCTGGCTTATTTCTGCCTGGTAAGGGGTATAAGCGGTATAAAACTCGGAGCGTAGTAGCAGCTGGTCTATGGCTACCGGTACATAATGATCATAAGCCCCCGCTCCCAGGAAACAGGGGTAATCCTCAGTGTTGAGGTTTTTGGCTGCCAGTTTTTTCAGTTCCCGGCTCAGTTCTATTTCCCCACGACCTGGACCCAGGTTGAGCTCCCGCTTGAGTTTAATTGCTTCCGGAATATCAGTAAAAAGCTCGTCCAAACTGCTGAACCCCGTACTACGAAGCATATCCTCGACGACAGCAGGTGAATTGGGAGTATATTTCATTTTGTTTCCTCCCTACTCCTGTTCTGCACAAAAGGCCTCATAATCTGCCGGAGACATGAGGTCCTCCAGTTCATCCGGGTTGCTGATGTTAATAACCGCGATATGGTTGGTATAAGGGTCCTCATTAAGCAGTTCCGGGGAGTCTTCCAATTCTTCGTTGTTCTCCACCACGGTACCACTAATCGGACTGTAAACTGAAGAAACCGCCTTGACCGACTCTACTACGGCAATCGAATCTCCAGTAGCAACCTCGGTATCCAGCTCAGGTAATTCTACAAAAACTATGTCACCCAGGTGATGCTGAGCATAGTCGGTAATGCCCAGGTAAACCTGATCGTCATCAACTTTAATCCATTCGTGTTCACTGGTGTACAGCAGGTCTTTTGGTATGTTCATTTAAGTATCCCTCCATTTTATATTTACTTGCTTTTGGTGTTTTTGCTGTAGAAAATTCCTTTGGCTATTCTAGCTTTAACAGCTTTGCCGCGGATTATTATATCAATTTCTTCGCCAGGCAAGTTAAATTCACGTTTAATCAGGGCCAGTCCAATAGCCCGGTTCATTGTAGGCGCATGGGCGCCGGTGGTTACCCAGCCAGCATTGACTCCGTCTTTTTCCACCTCATAATGCGACCGGGGTATGCCTTTACCCACCATTTCAAACTCTACCAGTACGCGCCCCGGATTGGCCTGTTTTTGTTTTACCAGCGCTTCTTTGCCAATAAAGTCATCATCCTGCAGCTTTACAAAAAACCCTAATCCTGACTCCAGGGGAGTAATATCCTTATCCAGTTCCTGTCCGTAAAGCGGCAGTTTAGCCTCAAAGCGTAGTGTATCCCGGGCTCCCAGACCTATGGGGGCAATATCTTCTCCTCCGGCTTCCAGAATCTCTTCCCAGAGGTAGGCAGCTTTATCCGGGCTAACATAAATTTCAAAACCATCTTCGCCGGTATATCCGGTCCTGGAGACCATACACTTAACCCCGGCAATTTTAACTTCGGGATTAAACCAGAAAAATTTTATACTGCTAAGGTCGGTATCAGATATCTGTTGCAGTATCCTTTCCGCCTCAGGTCCCTGCACAGCCAGCTGGGCATAACGGTCGGACAAGTTTTCCACTTCGACATCGGGAAATGCATGTTCTTGAATCCAGGCAAAATCTTTATCCAGATTGGCAGCGTTAACTACCAGGAAAATATTATCATCAGAAAATTTATAGACCAGCAGGTCGTCCACTACTCCGCCGTCAGGGTAACACATGAGGGCATAAATAATCTGCTTATCCTGCAGCTGTTTTACATCATTGGTTACCAGATAACGGGTAAATTCCAGGGCTCGGGGTCCTTTAATACTTATCTCACCCATATGGGAAACGTCAAAGAGACCCGCTTTCTGCCGAACCATATGGTGCTCTTTAATAATTCCGGCAAATTGAACCGGAAGTGCCCATCCTCCGAAATCAATAATTTTACCACCGTATTTTTGGTGCATTTCATATAAAGGTGTCTGTTTTAATGACATTTTGTCCCTCCTTGTACAGTTCATTATCGATTTTACGTCAAAATAATAATTAATGCACTGATTTCTATAAATTATTAGTTGTCTTCCTTCATTTGCCAGCTCAGGGCCTCCAGGGTATTTTTCATTAAATAGGCAACAGTTACTGCTCCGACACCCCCTGGAACCGGGGTAATATAAGCGGCTCTTTCCAGAGCAGACTCAAATTCAACATCTCCCACAATTTTATCATCAACATTGTTTATTCCGGCATCAATAACCAGGGCACCTTCTTTTATCCATTCGCCCTTTATTAAGCCGGGTTTACCTACCGCTACCACCAGTACTTCAGCATTTCTAACATGCTCCTCCAGCATACCCCGCTGAGAAGTAGCGTAATGACATACGCTAACAGTGGCATCTTCATGAAGAAGTAATAAAGCTGTGGGTTTACCTACTATTTCACTATGCCCAACTACAACCACCTCTTTACCTTTCATCTCAATACCTGTGGATTTAATGAGAGCTAAAATAGCCTGAGCAGTACAAGGTCGCAGACCTTCGGTTCCCAGGAAAAGCCCTCCTAAATTACAGGGAGTTACCCCCTCAACATCTTTTTTGCGGTCAATTGCCCACTGAACCTGAGTGGTGTTCACATGTTCAGGAAGAGGCAGGTTGACTATTAAGCCGTTTATATAGGGGTCACGATTAATACGGTCAACATATTTTAAAAGGCGCTGTTGTGAGGTAGCCTCAGAAAGCTCGATGGTTTCGTAGTTGATTCCTGCTCGCCGGGCTACCCGGCGCTGGGACTCCTGATATACTTTAGAGGCCGGGTCACCTCCTGCTTCCAGGGTCATAAGAAGAGGTTGGTGACCTGTTGCCCTTAATTCCTCAACTTCACCGATCACTTCATCGATTATTGCATCAGCCAAATCTTTTCCAAAAATAATTCGGGGATCTCCTGATGATATGCTTTCCATTTCTATCCTCCATTAGTATATTAAAATAATTTGCTCTAATAT
>CAZUFR010000182.1:0-3282 GCA_964619655.1 uncultured Syntrophomonas sp.
TCCATCAAATCACTGCCACTAATACCAAAGGGAAAGCCTGGATAATTATCAATTAAGTCGGTTTGTCCGGCATTCCCACCCAGCATGGCCGCTTCCAGCACCAGGGTTTTCAGTTTAGCCCTGCCGGTATAAATGGCAGCAGTCAGTCCGGCTGGTCCCCCACCGATAATTATTACATCATACACAGACCTCTCTCCTTTCATGCCAAAAATCATAAAAAAACCCTGACCGGCGGCCAGGGTTATAGTTGTTTAGCGAAGGCTATTAAGGGGATTAGTAAAAGAGCCGTTAATCAAGACCTCGAAATGCAAGTGAGGCCCCGTACTTCTGCCGGTTGAACCCAAGGCGGCAATAGTCTCTCCTTTATTAACCCTCTGACCGGTAGATACATTTATAGAACTGCAGTGAGCGTAGCGGGTAACCATTCCGTTATTATGGTTAACAATAACAAATTTCCCATAACCACCTTGATATCCGGTGAAACTAACATAACCTGAATCAGCAGCTCTAATGGCCTGACCAGTTCTGCCCCCGATATCAATGCCCGTGTGTCGACTACCCTTATAGTACTGGGTAATAGAACCATTAGTCGGCCAGTCCAGAGTTCCTGACCCGCCGCCACCGCGGGAGGCTATTTGAGTGACCTGGGTTCCTTTAACAATAACCTTATCTACCGCTGCTTTTAGAATCTTTTCTTCTATCACATTGGTCTTTTCGATTATGCCATTACGCTTACTGGCAGTGTAGGCTATATGCCGCTCCCCGTTTTGTCCTTCCTGTTTAATACGGATGGAACTGGGAGAGTTCTTATCAACAATAACCTTAGTTTCATAGGGTACGGCTTCAGTTTTCTCTCCCTCTACTTTGGTAATAACATTTATGTATGGTTTGCTTTTTACCAGAATTAACTCCTGGTCTAACTGTAGATTTTCTGTAGTCAGACGGTTAGCCTTAACTATATCATCTACATACATATCGTTACGGCGGGCAATAAGCCATAAATTATCGCCTTCCTTAACGATATATTTCTCTGGATTACTAGTTCCGGTACAAATAAGATCATAGGCTTCTTTTACCGGTACCATTTTTGTCACTGCTACTTTTTCCTCTTTAACCTTTACCTTTTCGGCAAAAGAAACAGCTACTAGCTTTTCGCCTTCTTCTGGCTGGCTATATTCCTTTTTTAACTTACTAAGAAGATTATTGGCTGCTGCTTTACTTTCAACGTAAGCTATGGCTTTACCATCAACCACAATAGCTGCTGCCGGAGCTTTAAATACCACAACCGGAGCCAATTTCTTTTCTACTTCCTTAGAAGATATCAGCAGATTTCTGCTTACGAAACCTCTTTTGCATTCCACCTTGCTGGATAGTTCCAACCCTTGTTGGCAACGTTGTTCTTCCCTCGCCTCAATTTTATTTAAGGCCTTTTGCAGGTCAGCTTTATGTTTCAGACCGAATTCCATATTACCATTAACATAAACTGCATAGCCTGGTATCCTTATCCCAAACAAACAAATCAAACTTACTAATAAAACCGCAATAATAGCCACTGCTGGCAAACAAGTCTTATTCTCTCGAAAATAATTTCTCATAATTCTACTCCATATAAAATTTTTATTCGCATTCTTATGTTCTATTTGTTTTTAGCAAAATCCTCCTTGCTTACCTATGTTTTTTGTTTTATTATCCCTTATTCTGTAAATTTCGATAAATTGCCCCTTCAATTCGCTTTTTATGCAGGGTACAGGATAGCTCTGCCGGAGCCGTAATATCGCCATTGCTAAAGTAGTTATTGGCATGGCAGCCCCCACCACAAAAGTTTCTGACCCAGCATCGTTTACATTGTTCTTTATTATCCAGATGATTAGCCTGGAACCTGGTCCTTACATTACTATCCAGAGAACCCCAGGCTACATTACCCATGTAAAACTCCTTTTTGCCAACAAACTGATGACAGGGGTAAATATCTCCCTCAGGAGTAATAGCCAGATAATCCACCCCGGCTCCACAGCCACTATGGCGTTTAGCTAAACAAGGTCCTTTCTGTAAATCCAGGTTATAATGGAAAAAGTGAATATTCTTACCCGCACGGTCATAGTCGACCAGGGTGTTGGTAAGTTTCTCATACTCCTGCAGTGCCCGGGGCAGGTCTTCATTTTGCAGGCTATAACCGTTGTCAGCACCAATAGCAGGCTCCAGTGACAGGCAGTCAAAACCCAAATCCACTATATGGCGCAGGTCATTGACAAAATCCAGGTTATGCCGGCTAAAAGTACCTCTGATGTAATAGCTAACCGGATTATGAGCCACCATTTGGCGAATTCGCGGTAACACCAGCTCATAACTTCCACTACCGTTATTTAGTATACGGTGGCGGTCATTAGTTTCGGGCCTGCCATCCAGGCTTAAAATGATAGCTATATCGTGCTCAATAATAAAGTCTATAATCGGCTGGTCCAGTAATAGAGCATTGGTAGTTAAAGTATAGTTAAAATGCTTACCCGTTTCTTCTTCCAGCTTACGACCATATAGGACTAATTCCTTAACCACCTTAAAGTTTAACAAGGGCTCACCACCGAAGAAGTCAACCTCCAGGTTTTTTACCCCGCTACTGTTGGCAATCAAGAAATCAAATGATTGCTTACCCACTTCCAAACTCATCAGAGCAGGTTGCATGCCAAAATCACCCTGACTGGCAAAACAATAGCCGCATTTCATGTTACAGGCATGAGCTACATTAAGACAGAGGGCCTTTATTGGCAAAATTGACAGATCCAGGGTCAAATCTTCTTCCGGGGTAAATATTTCTCCATCCTCATAAGCTGCCAATATTTCATTAGCAACTTCCATGACCTCTGAGGAAGGAAAACGCAAACTACATTCTTCTACCGCCAGGTAAAAATCCCCCTGGTTCTTCATCAAGCAGGTAATAAAATCGTAAGCCAGTTCATCCAGGAGATGAATTGCCCCACTATTAACGTCCAGAAGTATGTTTAATTCATTCCAGCGATAAAGGTGGATGTTGGCGTTAAAATCATAACTGACCAGGTGATACACGTGTTTTCTCCTCTCCCTCGGGCATCAGAGCATAAAAAAAGGGGCACTGCCCCCTGTATTAGAGCCGTTTACTGCTTACGGCAAATCTGGTTGCCCACGGTGCAGGAAGTCTTGCAAGCTGACTGGCAAGAAGTAGCACACTCGCGGCAATTAATTTCTCCATCTCTTTTAAGATTAGGTTTTACTACATTAATAATATGTTTTTTCAATTCTCCAACCTCC
>CAZUFR010000183.1:0-3265 GCA_964619655.1 uncultured Syntrophomonas sp.
CAGTGGTAAGCATGTGAACTTCATCTATTATATATACCTTTTTCTTGCCTTGAGCTGGTAAGACCCGTACCTTTTCCCGCAGGTCGCGAATCTCATCTATTCCCCGATTAGAGGCAGCATCTATTTCAATAACATCCATAAAGTTACCGTTGTTAATATCGGTACAGGAGAAACAAACGTTGCAAGGCTCTCCTTCCTCAATATTCTCACAGTTAACCGCCTTAGCAATTATTTTAGCAATACTGGTCTTGCCAGTTCCCCGGGGGCCAGAAAACAGATAGGCATGGGTTAAGCGCCCTTCTTTAATGGCATTACGCAAGGCAGTTACGGTTTTCTCCTGCCCTACCACCTCTTCAAAACGCTGGGGACGCCAGGCACGGTATAAAGCCAGGTAAGCCATAATATCTCTTCCTTTCGGTCAGGCTGCTAAAATATAAGTTCTTGATTTAATCCCGACTTTCCTGCTGCAAAATATAAAGACGGGGAAATGGACGCGGACTCGCTTCGCTCGCGCGGATTAAGCCGGATTTACGCGGATAATAATTACAGAGAAAGGAACCTGATTGAATCAATAAGGAATCTGCGTAAATCAGCGTCAAAAATAAACCTGGTGTAGGATCAACTATGTCCATAGGGGGTCAATAAGAAAATAGCAGGCTTAACCTGCCTAATAACAAGGGAAAAGCATCGCTTTTCCCTTCCTTAATTCAAAATTTAAAATTCTTAATTCACAATTATTTATATTGCCGTGCACCTGGCTTCGAGAATACCCTCCAAGCGTTACTTGAACAGTTAACTCCATTTAGGCTACCCTGCGTCACACCGGATTAATCCCTTAGTGCTGCTTCCTTCCGGACCTGACACGGTTCAAGACGTCCTGTTGCGCCGGACCCAAACTTCTTAGCCACTTATTCAAGCCAGACCTTACAGGATAGACCCTCGGCTCAGGAATTCGACCCTGCTGTAGCGGGTTGCAGGTTACAAGGCACCGCTAATTCCCCGTCTAGCACGGCAAATCTTATTCTTCTATGGCTCATTTATTGTACAATCTTTTCCCCTGCTTGGCAAGCTGCAAAGCTTTACCATTTGCTGTGTTAATGCCCAGTTAGAAAGCTAATTAGCCAGGAAGGGGTAAAAAGCTGTAGAATATAAAGTGAGTAATCAACGTAGTAGAATAATTGTTGTATTATTTCTGTATTTCCTGCCTTATAGCTGGTAAAAGTAATACTAATTAAGGTTTTTAAAAAAACTTAAAAAAGGAGAAGTATATACTATTGATCACATTTGAAGAGCTGAAAATTGACCCTCTTATTCTTAAAGCCCTCAGTAATATGGGATTTGAGGAAACCACCCCGGTACAGAAGGAAGCCATTCCCCTGGCTTTAATGGGGCGAGATCTTATCGGAAGAGCTCAAACCGGAACCGGGAAAACAGCCGCCTATGGTATACCTCTGGTGGAGTGCTGTGACGCAAATTCAGAACATATCCAGGGTGTTGTTATTACCCCAACCCGGGAGCTGGCCATTCAGGTAGCAGAAGAACTGAATCGCATTGGGCAATATAAAAGAATCCGCTCATTACCTATTTATGGAGGGCAGGAGATTGAGCGCCAGATTAAGGCCTTGAAAAACCGCCCCCCTATTATAGTTGGTACCCCGGGACGTCTTATGGACCATATGCGCAGAAAAACTATCCGTCTGCAGCAGGTTAAAATGGTAGTTCTGGATGAGGCTGACGAGATGCTTAATATGGGCTTTAGAGAGGATATTGAGGTCATCCTCCAGCAGATACCGGAAGCAAGACAAAGTCTTCTCTTCTCGGCCACCATACCAGTACACATCAAAACCCTGGCCGAACAATTTATGAAAAACCCGGAAATGGTTCACATTAAACCCCAGGAAGTAACCTTATCCCATATTGAGCAGCATTATATCGAGACCCCGGAAACGCAAAAGCTTGATGTTCTCTGCCGTCTGCTGGACATCCAAAATCCTGGTTTGGCAATTGTCTTCGGACGAACCAAGCGCAGGGTGGATGAAATTACCGAGGCCCTGAATAAACGCGGGTATTCAGCCGAAGGTATTCATGGTGACCTGACCCAGAGCAGAAGGGAAACAATAATGCGCCGGTTTAAGTCAGGAATGACCGATCTGCTTATCGCTACCGACGTAGCGGCGCGGGGCCTGGATATTACCGGGGTTACCCATATATATAACTTTGATATTCCCCAGGACCCGGAAAGCTATGTGCACCGTATCGGAAGAACCGGACGGGCCGGGGAGACTGGCGCAGCCATTACCCTGGTTACCCCCCGCGAAATAGGACATCTTAAGTACATCGAACAATTTATCCGCCAGAGGATTAAACGCCAACCAGTGCCAACCATCAACGAAGCTCTGGCCGGCTTACAGCGCATTGGTATGGAAAACCTGCTCGCGGTGGTAGAGAATGAAGATATCGGGCAGTATAAAAGCCTGGCCGAAAGCTTGTTGGATGATCATGATTCTATTACCCTTTTATCCGCCGCCCTTAAACTACTTACCCGGCAGCCGGATAGTGTTTCCTCCCATCAGCTGAGCGAGGCTCCCCCCATAAAACTAAAAGATCCCTATGGCAAACGACCCAAAAGACCTTATGATAAGAATTCCTCGCGAAACTCCAGGAAACCCAAAAGGCCCAAACCCAGAGGTTATTAGGCAGGGAATCCCCTGCCTAAACTATTTAAACAATTGGGAGAACTTCTTCGGCACTTCAGTTTCAAAACGCATTAATTCGCCGCTGACAGGATGATAAAAAGCCAGTATATGAGCATGCAAGCCTAGTCGGCCAATAGGGTTAGTAATGGCACCGTACTTTTTATCCCCTATGACGCTATGCCCGATATCTTTCATGTGAACCCGGATCTGGTTCTTGCGGCCAGTTTCCAACCTGATTTCTAGCAGGGAATACCCTGCTCCCGCTTCCAGCACCTTATAGTAAGTAACCGCTTCCTGTCCATCTTTAGCACTGGAACTGGAATATACCAACCTGGTTTTAGTTTCTTGTAAATAGGATTTGATTCTGCCTTCCTTTCTTTCTACCTTTCCTTCCACCACCGCAATATAAGCCCGATCCACTATCGCCTCTTTCCAGTTATCCTGCAATGACCTTTTTATGCCTTCGTTTTTCGCAAAAAGCATTACCCCGGAAGTCTCCCGGTCCAAACGGTGCACAATGAATATCCGATTCTCCGGGTCCTTTAAGCGGACATAATCAGTTAATTGAT
>CAZUFR010000184.1:0-3252 GCA_964619655.1 uncultured Syntrophomonas sp.
ACCATGGACAAAACCTCGGTACTTCCAACCGCCGCCAAGGAAAAACGGGGTAAATCCAGAACTTCATTGGCAAAATGGTTGACCTTCTCAGGATTCACCGCATATATTTTCTCCAGTACTTTATCTACCGGGATTACCTGCTCATACATTAATATTGACCGGCCCAGCCGATTCATACGATTCATAACGCTTTCCATACCCATAAGCATACTGGACTTAATTAATTGCCGGGTCCTTTCAACTTCATTCAAGGTAACTCCCTGCTGTCGGAACTTATCAATCTCGCCATGAAATACTTCAAAAAACTGTGCTACTTTACCTGGTCCGGTACCTATATGAATCACATAAGACCCGGTATCAGAATAGTTAGAAGGATAAGAGTATACCGAGTAGGCCAAACCTAATTCTTCCCTGATAGTCTGAAATAGCCGGGAACTAATTCCTCCACCCAGAATACTGTTCATTATATTCTGGGAATATCTACGCTCATCCTGGTAAGATATCCCGGGTAAACCCAGGCAAATTTGCACCTGTTCCGTATCTTTGGCTACGGTCTTAATAAAAGGCACATAATCCCCGATTTTAGTATTGATAAACTGTGTACCACCATGCATATCCTGGTTAAGATAGGTTTCCACCGTATCCTTAACCCTGGTAGCATCGATATTACCGGCTATTGATATAATCATGTTAGCTGGGATATAAGCTTGCCGGTAAAAATCATATATTTCTTCCCGTTTAAAACCTTGTACGGAATCTAGTGTGCCTAAAATGGGTCGCCCCATGCTATGTCCCTGCCATAACTGCTGGCAAAAAACGTCGTTTACCAAATCATCGGGGGTATCTTCATACATATTAATTTCTTCAACAATTACCCCTTTTTCCGTCTCAAAATCTTTAGAGGCAAAAGAGGAGTGAAACAGCATATCAAAAATAATGTCCAGGGCAGTATCCAGATGCTCATCAAGGGTGCGAGCATAAACACAGGTATATTCTTTAGCTGTAAAAGCATTCAACTGCCCACCGATACCTTCAAAACTCTCAGCTATTTCCCGGGCACTACGCCTATCCGTGCCTTTGAAAAGCATGTGTTCAATAAAATGGCTGGCCCCTGACAGGGGTACGTATTCATGGCGTGAACCTACCTTAATATATACACCAATAGCAACTGATCTTACATAAGGAATCTCCTCTACTACCAGCTTGGCCTTACTGTCTAATTCCCAGCAATTAATCACATTTCTACCTCCATCTTATACTACGCTATATTAAGTATTCTTAACTGGTGCAGCTAATCCTTTTTGCCGGGTCCAGATTCTGCAAAAATTTGGATAGCAAGTTTTGTTCCCGACCTACTGGCTGGCGGGATAATAAATCGGTACTTATTACCGGTTTTTGGTCTACATAAATAGTCAGACTACCTAGTTTCTGGCCTGCATATACCGGTGCCGGTACTACATAGTTTACCTTTACCCTTTTTTGAATATCCGGCGTAGATGCCGTTTTCCATAGATAAATGTCCTGAGCCGGGTATACCTCTATGCTGGGATGTTTACCGTCGGTGACATGCAATTGTTTAAAGGGCAGGCTCTTGTCGATTACTTTGGTCAGCTTGCTGTTGGCAAATCCATATTCGAGCAAAGTGGCGCAATCACTGCGCCGGTCCCCGGATTTTAAGCTAACTGCTATCAGCTGGCGTTTATTGCGGGTAGCCGAGGCTACCAGGCACTTGCCAGCAGCATCAGTAGTACCAGTCTTAATACCGTCAGCCCCGGAATACGTAGTTAGCAGAGTATTGGTGTTTTTAATAGTCATAGGTTTCTGGTAGCCGGGATGCTTAAATGTAGTCTGCCTGGTGGCAACAATAGACCGAAGGTAATCATCGTTTAAAAGATAACGTCCTATCTGAGCCAAATCGTAAGCTGTACTATAATGGTCCGCCGAAGGCAAGCCGGATGCATTACGAAAGTGGGTATTAACGGCACCAATAGCAAAGGCCTTTTTGCTCATCAAGTGGGCAAAGAACTGCTCATCACCGGCAACATGTTCAGCCAGGACCACGGAAGCATCATTGGCCGAACGTATTAAGGCTACTTTTAAGAGCTCCGCCACCGGTATTTCCTGCCCGTTTCGCAATCCTATGGAATACTGTGGAGTTCGCCCGGCATGTTGACTAACTACAGCTACTTCATCCGGGCTGGCATATTCTACGGTCAGGATGGCAGTCATCATTTTGGTGGTACTGGCTACCGGCCGCATAACATCAGCCTGACGGGATGTTATCACCTGCCCACTTTTTCCGTCTACCAGGCAGTAGTATGATGAGCTGATGTAAGGTAGTGCTGATACTGGTACCGTAAAAAAGAACAGGCCGAGAATAGTTCCGGCCAAACTTAGCAGAATTTTAATTCCTGGTCTTATCTTTTTCATCAGGCAGCTTGCTGTCCTTATTTATTACTATTTTATCTATAGTGACCATCTTGTAGCCTTCTTCCTTTAGCTGGCTTAGCAAGTCGGGAAGGGCTTTAACTGTTGGTTCGGTCGGATGCATCAGAATAATGGCATCATTATGAATACGGTTTATTACTCGCTTAACAATTGTCTCCGGTGCCGGACGCTGCCAATCGATGGTATCAATGCTCCACATTATCAAATCGTAATCAAGTCCTGCTACCGCCTGCATCAGTTTTTTACTCTGTTCTCCATAGGGCGAAGCAAAAAACCGGCTCTTTTTCCCGGTTATTTCCTCTATTATCTTTTCCGCTTTCTTTATCTGTTCTTGAGCCTGGGCCTCAGAAAGCTGATTAAAATGGAGGTGCTTATAGCCGTGGTTTTGGATGCTGTGTCCCGCCTTGCTCATTTGTTTCAATAGTTCCGGGTTCTTTTCCGCCCACCTGCCGGTTACAAAAAAAGTTACCCGAGCATCATGTTTTTTGAACTCCTTTAACATTGTAGGGATGTATTCTTCTCCCCAGTCCACATTTACAGTCAAGGCTATAGCCTTTTCACCACTATTACCCTGGTATATTGGTTGTCTGGAATTTGACGCTATACCGGTATTATTAAAGTATAATAGAGAAACTCCTAGAAACCCACATAGTACAGCAAAAATAACGGCTGCCCCCAGTATTGAGTTTTTGGAAAAATAGTAAATCTTCATTCCTTTTCCCCCCTATAATTGGACCTGGTGAAAATATCCCCCCTTTATAATTAACTCTCTAAATTAGTATTCTGGAATTAGTAAACCTATGC
>CAZUFR010000185.1:0-3238 GCA_964619655.1 uncultured Syntrophomonas sp.
CAAAAGAGGATTATGGAACTGGGTTTTGACCGGCTCTCTACCTATGGGATTATGAGAAACTATAGCACCCAGCAGATTGTTGATTTAATTAATCTACTGGCTGCTGAAGATTACCTTATTATTGACAGCGGACGTTATCCGGTAGTACAACTTGGCCGGCGGGCGCGCCCGGTTCTGCGCAGTGAAGAAAAGGTTATAGTCAGTTTACCCAAAATACCACAGGCGGCAGCGCCCGAAAGCACAATATTCGAGGCTCTACGCAATTTGCGCCGGCAAATTGCCCAGGAACAAGGACTGCCTCCTTATATAATTTTCCCGGATACTACTCTGCAAGAAATGGCTGCCTCCCTACCACAAAATCGAGAAGAGATGCTTAAGATAAATGGAGTGGGCCAGATAAAGTATGAAAGATATGGTGAGCAATTCCTAGAAATAATAAAGCTGTATTCGGCAGAATCAGCATCCACCGGAGACCTGCAACCAGACAATAATACCTCTGCTTCCAAAAGCCCCTTCCCCCGGAAGGAAAATAAACAACAACTACCGGAGAAGAAAAAAAAGGAGCCTAAAACTCCCTCGCATATTATCACCTGGCAGGAGTATCAGTCCGGTAAATCCCTGCCAACAATAGCTACCGAACGTAATTTAAGCTTAACCACCATAGAAGGCCACATGCTAAAAGCTGCCCAGGAAGGTTACCAGATAAACTGGAACCAATTCCTCGATCCCTCGGAGGAGGAACAGATATTAGCCGCAGCACAAGTCGTAGGATACGAAAAACTCCGACCTATTAAAGATAGCCTGCCCGATAGCATAAGTTATTTTGCCATAAAAGTTGCCTTACTTAAAAGGGCACTGGTCGATGGGAGTAGTCCAGAAAAGAAATAATGACCTCATACTAACATGAGGTCACTGTTCTTGGAGATAAACTAGATATTATTTTCAAACTCCAGCTCGGGAGTTCTGATAAACATGGTGTCGGAGGTCCGACACTAACTTATGCGAATTACGTACCCCAGTTTCTTAAATACTAATGTTATTTTCTTGAGTATAGCCTCCCGAATATTAAAAATCAATATCCCCGGCGAGGGAGCATTTTAATATAATTAGGATATGCAATATAATTTATGAAATGCTATTCTGATGTTACTTGTAAAGCCCTCCCCTTTGTAAGTAGTAATTGAAATAAATAAGCATCAGCTGTGCTGATGCCACGTTGCAACTATTACCCCGGAGATAATACCTTACTGCTGTAATACTTAACAAGAAGCCTCCCAATCTACACCATTTCTTTAACTTAAGGATAAATCTCGAGCATATTCAAATGAAATAAACTGGCCATTAGTCGTTTGCCGATAGGCAGTTTCCTTATGAGAATACTGCGAAATCTTTTTTGCACTCCAACCCTTAAAATTATTTGCCACCGTCTCCAGTACATCTATTTCATCATTTGAAAAAACGTCAGCCGAAAAATCAGCCAGGGCGCCGATTTGGGTTCCGTATTCATCTTCAACCAGAGTAATATATACATCATCCAAACTTCCGTATAAATAATCGTACCAGAGGGGAACTGGTCCGTAGATATTATGTTTATAACACAGGCCGGTTAGTGCCTGCCGCTCACTTCGCTTATAGCAAAGCATATCAACATACCATAGCAATTTGTTCATCCCGGTTTCGTAAACACGATCCCCCGATTTTAAGAAAAACAGAATAACCTGTACCATTTTTTCCAGGTTAAAAGGAACAAAACCATTATATATATCCGGCTGCCTATGATAAGCCCGCCTTAAACGCTGTGAGCGTTTATACAACTCATCTTTCCCGTCGGCAAGTTTGGCATTTAATCCCTCCAAAGCGCTTACCACCTTATTACGAGCTACCGTGGTCAGGCTTTCCTGTTTTTGTTCGAAGTAATGGGAAAAGACACACGGATCCTTCAGGCTTAATAAAGTATTGCTATGGGCACGATCAGGAATTTGCCCCTTTAAATAACGCAGGATAGTAACTTCGCCCCATCCCAGTATAACCGCCAGGGGTTTGGCACCAATGTTATACTGCCCTAGAATTTCCTCAATCTCTTGAACTGTGATAATTCCATTTTGCCGGCGGTAAGTATGATCCATACGGTCCAGGTTGGCATCGTTCAGGGCAGGTATATAAACCTTGGAACCGCACTGCCCACAGTAGGCATTTTCAACTTCACATTTTACCGGTGTTCCCTTAATAGTATGGATTTCGTCTTCTTTTTTAATGGTCACTTCATTGGTTTGGTCACACAGGTAGCAGTAAACCTTATTCATACCCAGGTTACCTCCTTAATGCTTCCTGCCTAATCTTCATACTCGTTTTCATGAAAGGATACACAAATCACTCTTGCCCGAAGTTTGATCTTGATATACAATACATGTTCATAATACTGATATAGAAAAACCCAAAGCCATTCTCCAGGGAAATCAAAATCCGGTACAGTTTCATGGTAATGCTTCTCATCCAAGGATTGTAGAATATCAGCGACATCATTGTGCCTTAACCCTAACTCTTCCATGCACTGTTCATTCTTGCGGTCTGCTCTTGGCCATACAATAAGGTTGTTTACCTTATCAAGCATAAGTTTTGCATGAATATCTTGAAGGTAGGAAATAACTTCTGATCTGGGACGAACCTCCCCATCCGCCATGTTGCCACCCCATCTAACCTTATATTAACACGGCAGAAAACCTTCTTCAAGAAAAAAGTATCTTTTGATACTATTATTCCCCACCGGTTAGTTTTGATACTCTCTTTTACATATCCAATATAATACATGATAAGTTAAGCCCAATTGCCTAACCCTTCTTGCTACCTGAATACTTATTTATTTAAACCCTGTTTTTCTTCTAGAAATTTCGCCTTTTCTAGTCGCTTAACGAAATCCGGCGGCTTAGTTCCAGGGTCCTTTTCAGAGTACCGCAACTCGTAGCCGACACGCTTAATAATACCTTGTGGCCAAATGTGTTCTACCTTCTTTTCCGCAATATGCACATTTCTTTGGCATGATAATTAGTCACCTTCTTTTTAGCCCGCTCATTGATACAACAGGCTTCATAATTAATTAGTGTTAATTTCCATTTATAACCAGTATATAGTATATCATATTTATTATTTGTATCATTGGACCAAGATCAAATACACCTATCTAGTATTTATACTAAATTAACACGTTGTACACCCCCTTAAAACAAAATGCATACCCCTC
>CAZUFR010000186.1:0-3175 GCA_964619655.1 uncultured Syntrophomonas sp.
TGTTTAGCTATTTCATCTTTAATACGTCCGGTAGTTTGTAGCGGAAGCTTTAGCTTTCGCTTTCCATAAAAAAATCTGTGTAAATCATGAAAGATCTGTGTTATCTGTGTCTATTCCCCGTCTATTGTATTATTAATTTTCCAGCGAAGAAAAGTAATCGCGTACCAGATCCCTGGTCCCTGCCGGGATTACACTGCGGTTCAGGGACTCCCGGGCCAGCTGGCTGTACTCTCCTATCACCTGCTGGTAAGGCAGCATAGTATCGGGCATAATATCAGGATTGTCTATAGCTACGGTCTGCTGGGGGCCGCTTCCCTCCTGGCCCTTCACATAGGAAGTCTCTCCGGCTCTTCCTAACCGGGCCGGGTCATAGATTTTTTCGTAGTCTGCACTGTTCATGCCTGCCGGCAGATTTCCCCCTGCCGGACCGCCAGAAGAAGCTCTTTGTTGCGGATTATCCTGGTTAGTGCTGCCCATGCCCGCTCCCGCTCCTGCTCCTGCTCCTGCTCCTACTCCGGCTCCTGCTCCAGCTCCTGCCCCAGCACCAGTTGCCGGTTTTGTGCCCTGCCCACTACCGCTCCCCGGTGTATTTCCCCCTCCAGGAGAATTACCACTTACCTGTCAGGTTCCGTTGCCGCCAGGCGTATTACATTCAGGATGTGAGCAAGCATTACCGGTAGCTGCCAGATTCCCGTTACTACTACTGCTACCCGCTGCCGCTATGGCCATTCGGGATGATTGCAATGCCATTTGTGCCTGGGCTAAATCCGAATATACCGCCGCCTGACTGCTCATTGCACCCAGGGTTGCACCCAGAGATTGTAATCGTTCTCCCGCTGCCCGTGCCGAACCGCTATTCAAGCTTTTGGCTGCCTGATTTAGCTGCTTTTTCAGGCCAGTATTTCCTATGGCTGCCGATGATTCATTCAAGCTGGCAGCCAGTTCTTGCTGATTTGCGCTGGACATAGTCGGTAGCTTTTCTGCCATTTTAGCAAAACTTTGTTCTACTTCCCGGGTATCACCATTAGCCAATTTTTCCCCCAGTTCTCGGCTTATCTCCTCTTGTTTTAACATCTGGGACAGCCTTTCCAGATCACTGTTTATATGGTCCTGTTTATTTAGGGAAAGTTTTTGCAATTGCTCTTCTGTAGCAGCCAGGGATTTCATGGCTTCTTCCTGCTTTTTAGCTGATCCCAGCTTGTGCTGTAAATCTTCCAGGGCTTTAATCCCTTCTTCCCGTTTGGCAGAAGGGGCCTTTTCATTTTTCTTTTCCAAATCCTTTTTAACTTTCTCCACCTGTTTTTGCTGCTGGGCAATTTCTTGTCGAACCGCCATTTGCCGGTCCACCTCGCCCTGCCAGGGATTGGGAATTACATTAAGCAGCAGCAAGAATCCGGTCAAAACCAGTAAAATTTTACCCTCCCGCCGGGGTATTTGCAGAGGAAAAGCAGCCGCAGCGTCTACTTTCCGCAGGTGTTTTAAGGCATCCTCTCTTTGCAATCGCTGCATCAGGCTATCTGAAACAGAATTGGATAATTCCAGAGCAGTAGTTACCCGCTCTTTTAAGCCTTTAGCGTCTACCTGACAGGCAGTTTCCCATAAACCCGGCCGTAAGATAATACTAACTACAATAGTTATTAGGATGATAGTTCCTGCCACAATCAGAACATAAAACGTAACATCAGCCCAGGGACGTAGGAAGGAAAAGGCCAGCAGCAACAGCGCTGCTAAAATAGCCACAGCCAACCCTCGTAAAAAGCTGACCAGGAAATGCTGCCTTTGTAAGCGTTTCCATACCGGTTGTAGAGCAGTTTTAATTTCCCGGTCATTAAAGCTGCGCCGTTCACGTTTCAGTTTAATTATGAAATTTGTCCTTATGTATTTCTTCATTAATTAATCTCCTGTGTAATCCTCCACGTTTATCGGGTACACGCAACTATCGACTAAACTTCCTTCCCGAATTGCACATAGCCTGTAGGGGCGAACCCATGTGTTCACCCGGAATCAACAAATTTATAAGCGACAGATTAAAAGCCCGGATTTCAGTGGTCGGCCGGGCAGACACACGGGTCTGCCCCTACAACCCCTTACCCCGACTCCTTATTCCAGGTAATGGACCCAGTTCTACTAACCCTCATGTTTCCTCTTATGTTAAGCCTTAATTTATTTTCTATAAAAATTCAGTGTTAATCTGTGCCCGAAGGGTCTGTGTTATCTGTGTCTATTTCCGTATTAACCCCACCGTCCACCTGTAGCTTTTTCTTTCGTCTAAACCAGCGTTTTATTCTGGAGAACCGCGCCACCGGGTCCAGGAGTAATACTGCAATAAATAGTAGAACTACTATAATAATGCCATCGCCAATAAAGTTATACTGCCAGGGCTGCAAGCTTACAGCTGGAGTATTTAAACCTACTACACTGCTGGACCCAGCGGCAACATTTAGCGGCAAACCTTGAGCAAAGGAGCCCGGGAAGGTTGAATATAATGCTACCAGAGGATTGAGATAAGCTATCATGGGAACACCGCCGAAATTGGGGCGAACATTTACTAAAAATGCAGCTATGGCTGCCGTACCAGCCAGAAAGAAAAAGACGATAACATAGGTTACTACCACTGACACCTGAGTTTTACGAAAAATAACGGAACAAAAAACCCCCACCGCACCAAAGGTAAGAGCGGTCATTAAGTAGACCAGAAATACCTGTGCCAGTTCGCTAAGTAATATGCCACCGAAGAAATATACTACCCCGAAAAAGGGTAATGAAGATATTATAAACAGCAGTATATAAGCTATCGAAGCCAGTAGTTTATTTAAGATTATACTAGTAGCTGATAAACGGGTACAAATCAGGAGATCCAGAGTCTGTTTTTCCCGCTCGCCGCTGATTACTCCCGCGGTAAAGGCCGGGGTAACGAAAGATACCAGCATTAACTGGAAAATGGTCAGAGTAACATATATCTGAGGCCCTACATCCGGCCCAAAACCAGAGTAATAAATCCTTTGCTGCTGGGTCCAGTAATAACCCAGGGTAATTAGAGCCAGGGTCCCCAGGTACAAACTAATGAGCAGAGGAGACTTCCAGGTCCGCATGCGGGAACGAAATTCCTTATCCAGCACCGGGTTTAGAACTAGCCTTTTCATTACTGAACCACTCCCTTCGTAACCTGCATGAA
>CAZUFR010000187.1:0-3172 GCA_964619655.1 uncultured Syntrophomonas sp.
GTAGAAAACTATGTAAACCATGATTAACGAGGGGCTCAGAAGTCCACGCCTATTGCTAAACCTTGGGGAGGAGTTTTAAACATTTGAACCTTGAAATCCTGCAGCGCACTGTTAGCTGTCTGCAGAATAAAGAAAACGTGATACTAACCGGGCTAACGGGAAGTGCCCGGAGTTTTGTGCTTTCTGAACTTATAAAAATAACTCATGGCAAAATGCTCTGCCTGGTAGGAAGTGAAGAAAAAGCTTATGACCTCGCTCTTGAGCTCCAGGGATTCCTGGAGAGGGAGCGCATATTCATATTCTTGGGGCGGGACTTTGTATTTATGAAAGAAAACTACTCCACTGTTGAGACCGGGCGTATCCTTACTTTACAGGAATGTTTACTCTATCCTTCCCGTAATGCTGTAATTATTGCTACACCGGCCGCTTTTTTGTATAGCCTAATAAGTCCGGAGCAGATGCAGGCTACTACCATAGAACTGCATAGCGGTGATGAACAAGAACTGGAAGAACTGTTAAAAAAGCTGGTTAACAGTGGCTATAACCGGGTTATTACCGTTAGCCGACCGGGCGAGTTTGCCGTGCGTGGAGGCATACTGGATATTTTTCCCCCGGCAGAAAAGGACGCACTGCGGGTAGAGTTTTTTGGTGATTTTATCGACTCTATTCGTCGTTTTAATACAGACAGCCAGCGCTCCGGAAAAAAAGAGAACATTTTAAGGATAAGCCCGGCGGATGAGCTGTATGGTGATAAACTGGAAAGCACTCTGCTTAATTACCTGCCTGCCAAAACAGCCATTTTCCTGGACGAGGCTCGTGATTTCTACCGCGCTTATGAGAAAAACTTAAAGCGCCATCGGGAATTTATCCGGGGGGCTAAACGTGAGGGCAGGATAATCCAGGAACCAGTAGTCATGGAATTGGAGAAACTACAGGAGGCCGTAAAATCACGACCGGTAATATATCATTCCTTTTTCCCCGGTAACATCCCCCAGGTACAGGTAGCTATGATGGAGCATATCTCCCAGCAGGAAATGGAACCCTTCTATGCCAATATGGATATGTTTTACAGACGGGTTAAAGAATGGAAAGAAAAAGGTTATAGTGTGCAGATAGCCGTTAAAAGCAAATTAGGGCGGGAACAGCTTAAGAAGGAACTGCTGGATCAGCATATAAACCAGGTAGAATACCTGAACCGGTCGGTGGAAAAAGGCTTTGTCAGCCACAGCCTGAAGCTAGCATTATTTAGTGAAAAGGATATCTGGGGTAAATCACCTGGTCATAGCAGCAGACAGCGTAAAAAATCGCAAGAGCGCATATTACTGGAAGATTTAAAACTGGGAGACTATGTAGTCCATGAGAATTACGGTATCGGCATTTTCCGCGGGGTGACCCAGGTAGAAAGCGACGGAGTAACCCGGGAGTATATTCTCCTGCAGTATGCCGGGACCGATAAACTCTATCTGCCGGTAGAGAAATTGGACCTGCTTTATAAATATACCACCTCGGAAGAGAAGACCCCGCGTCTTAGCAAACTGGGCGGCAGCGAGTGGGAGCGCACCCGTAAAAAAGTATCAGAGTCTATTCGTGAGATGGCTGAAGATTTGCTGAGATTGTATGCCACCCGAGAAGCGAGTGAGGGTTATGCCTTTTCCCCCGATACTCCCTGGCAGCGGGAATTCGAAGAGTCTTTTCCCTATGAAGAAACCCCGGATCAGCTAAAAAGCATAAAAGAAGTTAAGTTGGACATGGAAAGCAAACAGCCCATGGATCGTCTTATCTGTGGAGATGTCGGCTACGGCAAAACCGAGGTAGCCATGCGCGCAGTTTTTAAGGCTATTATGGACGGTAAACAGGCAGCTATACTGGTTCCCACCACCGTACTGGCTGAACAGCATTTCCAGACCTTCACCGAGCGGTTTCAGGATTACCCCTGTACCATAGAAGTATTAAGCCGTTTTCGCAGCAGCAGCCAGCAGAAGCGTATAATTGCTGATGTCCAAAAAGGGGTGACAGATATCGTAATCGGCACCCACCGCCTGCTGTCGCGGGATGTACAGTTTAAAGACCTGGGTTTATTAGTGGTTGATGAGGAACATCGCTTTGGTGTAGCCCAAAAAGAAAAAATTAAGGCTCTAAAACAAACCGTAGATGTGGTCAGCCTTTCCGCTACTCCTATACCGCGCAGCCTGCATATGTCCCTGACCGGTCTGCGTGACCTCAGCATAATAGAAACCCCACCCCCGGAGCGCTATCCTATTACTACTTATGTACTGGAATATAACGATGAAATAATCTCCCGGGCTATTAGGAGTGAATTGGAGCGCAAGGGGCAGACCTTTTTCGTTCACAACCGTATCGAGGATATACACCGGGTGTATGAGCACCTGCAGGAACTGCTACCCGGAGTAAAAATAGCGGTAGGTCATGGGCGTATGAAAGAAACGGAATTATCTCGTACGGTAATGGACTTTTTAAATGGTAAATACCAGGTTTTTCTATGCACCACTATTATTGAATCCGGCCTGGATATGCCTAATGTAAACACCATAATAATAGATGAAGCCGACAAAATGGGGTTGGCCCAACTCTACCAACTACGAGGACGGGTAGGGCGCTCCAATCGTATTGCTTATGCTTACCTTACCTACCGGCCAGATAAAGTATTGACAGAAACATCCCAAAAACGGCTTAATGCCATTCGGGAATTTAATGAGCTGGGCTCAGGTATGAAAATTGCCCTGCGTGATTTGGAAATCAGGGGTGCAGGCAACATCCTGGGCGCGGAGCAGCATGGTTATATCCATGCCGTAGGTTTTGACCTGTACTGCCGATTGCTGGAACAGGAGACAGCCCGGCTGAAAGGACATAGCCCCCGGGAAGAAATCACCACCCAGATGGATATTGATGTCGATTACTATATACCTGAGGCCTATATACCAGACTCCGGTGCTAAAATGCGGCTTTACCGGCGACTCCTGCTGGCCAGTGAACAGCAGGAGATTGAAGACATCCGTAGTGAACTAAATGACCGCTTCGGCCATCCCCCCCAGCCGGTGGAAAATTTTCTGCAGATAGCATCTTTACGTATCATGGCCCGTAATAAGGAAATAAAATCCCTGCGCCGTAAGGGTCGGCAGCTGGAAATAAAGACTGCTGGCAAGCTACCCCA
>CAZUFR010000188.1:0-3144 GCA_964619655.1 uncultured Syntrophomonas sp.
GGGTCCAGGCTCATGCCATTGACCACCAGGATTCCCAAGCCGATGATACCAATGGCGAATGTCCCTTTGATGGAAAGTATAGTTACTCTGCTCCGTACTTATGGCTATGATAATCTAATATGTAATCTCCACTACCATGCCGATAATATCAGCTCTTATTTTGGGGATGGCAGTAAATTTGACGTTTCCATGACTTATTCGCAGGAAGATGAGCTTATGGGAACTGCCGGCGGGGTTAAGAATTGTGAATGGTTTCTGGACGATACTTTTGTAGTTATCAGCGGGGATGCCCTGACTGATATCGACCTGGGACAGCTGCTGGCAGCCCACCGTAAGCAAGGAGCCCTGGCCAGTATAGCCCTCAAAGAGGTTGACGAAGTTGAACATTTCGGGGTAGTAATTACAGATGACGATGGCAAGATCAAAAGGTTCCAGGAGAAGCCCCGGCCGGAGGAAGCCCTGAGTCATAATGCCAATACCGGAATTTATGTTTTTGAGCCGGAGATATTCAAGCACATACCAGCCCGACAGTTTTACGATTTTGGCAAACAGGTATTTCCCCATCTGGTTAAAATCGGGGCACCTTTTTATGGCGTACCGGTAAAAGATTACTGGTGTGATGTAGGTAATATTTCTACCTACTGCCAGGCCCATGGTGACATACTACAGCAGCGGGTTAAAACTAATACCGTCGGGGAGATTACAACAACTGCGGAAGGTTCCCGGGTGCTCCTGGGAGAAGGGGTAACCTGTGGTAACAATGTTAGGTTTGAAGGTAATGTGGTAATCGGGTCCGGATGTCATATCGGTAATAATGCGTACATAAGCAACTCGGTGGTCTGGGAAAACACTGAAATAGGGGATAAATCAATTATTAAAGATGCAGTAATAGGTTCTGGTTGTACACTGAGCCAGGGAGTGAAACTTAATCCTGGAGCTGTGGTAGCAGAAGGCTGTACCCTGCCTGATCGGGTTGAAGTCCCCGCCGGCGGCAAGGTTTTTTATACTGTAGGAAACGAAATGCACCTGGAACAAGGTTAGTATAAGTAAAAAGAGGGGGCATATATGCCCCCTCTTATATTTTACCGCCCCAACATCTCCTTAAAGCTTTCCTCCATTACGGCTATATCATTTCCATTTAACTGATTCAGTTGCTCTTGGTCTATCGGTATCATCTTTAAAATCCGCATACGGTTATTTTCCTTTAACAACAGTGCCATTTCCATACCGACCGGTTTATTCTGTTCCCTAAATTCATAAGCTACCAGAGCAGTATTATCTGCCCGCTGGGTATATCGGGAGAGTATCTTAATGTTCATATTAGCAGGAACCTTGTTTTCTGATTCCATGCGGGTTATAAATTCAGTCATACTTTCCTCAATAGCGGGACGGTTTTCAATTAATTCCTGTGGGGACATCAGCATGTACTGGGGCATAAACTGAACCCCCCAGAATACGCTAAGATTTTGGGCCACAGTTTCATAGTCACTCTTAAAATAAGCTTGATAAAAATTTTGTACCACTACCTCAGGGTTAGAATAGTCTCTATATGCGGCATAATAAAACATAGAGGCCAAAATGACGATAATAAGGACAAATAATGATTTAGGAACTCCACTTTTGACCGGTTTAGACAATATACAAATACCTCCGTTTCTCTTACCATATACAAGTAAGATTGTAACAGAAGATACCGGAGTAAACAATTAATAAGCGCCCATTTTTTGTAATTTGGAGGATAGAAATGCAAAGATTAATTGTCGTTGGAGCTGGGCCGGCAGGGATGATGGCGGCGGCAGTTGCGGCTGAAAATGGAGCTCGGGTAACTTTGCTGGAAAAGAAGGAGCAAGCGGGGAAAAAGCTAAAGCTAACCGGAAAGGGCCGCTGCAACCTTACTTCGGCTTTAGATGAGGAGAATTTTATGTCCGGCTATGCTGGGAATGGACGCTTTCTTTACAGTGCCCTGAACCAATTTTCCAACCAGGATTTAATCTACTTCTTTAATAAACGAGGGCTAGAAACCGTTATTGAACGTGGTCAGCGGGTCTTTCCTGCCAGCGGCCGGGCAGAAGATGTGGTACAGGTGCTTTATCGAAATATGCTCGATAATGGGGTGGAAATTATATGCAAGCACCGGGTACAGGGCGTTGAAATAGAAGGTCAATGTATTAAGGGCATTAAGGTTGAGGGAGAAGTTATTCCCTGTGATTCAGGTATTATTACTACCGGGGGAATATCATACCCGGGTACCGGGTCCACCGGAGATGGATATGATTGGGCTCGAGCTGCCGGGCATCATATAATTTCACCCCGACCTGGATTGGTACCGCTGGTAGCTAAAGAAGAGTGGGTGAAAAAACTGCAGGGCTTAAGCCTTAAGAATGTACAGGCCAGTGCCTACCGGCGAGACGGCAGTCGTATTAACCAGGACTTTGGAGAAATGCTTTTTACCCATTATGGTGTATCAGGACCAATTATATTGAGCTTGAGCCGGGATATCGGAGAAGTATTGTATCGAAGGCAGGGAACCATAAGGCTGTGTATAGACCTGAAACCAGCCCTGAGCGAGGAGAAACTGGATGAGCGATTACAGCGTGATTTAGACATTTACTCCCGACGCCAGTTTAAAAACTCGTTGGACCGCCTTTTACCTAAGAAACTAATCCCGGTAATAGTGGAATTAAGCGGTATAGATGAAAATAAGGAAAGCCATCAGGTAACCCGGGCAGAGCGCAGGAAATTATTGCAGCTGTTAAAGAGCCTGGAAATTACCGTCACCGCCACCCGACCCATTGGCGAAGCCATAGTTACTGCCGGAGGAGTGGACACTAAAGAAATTAACCCCAAAACCATGGAGTCAAGGTTAGTTAAGGGTTTATACTTTGCCGGGGAAATACTGGACGTTGATGGTTATACGGGAGGCTTTAACTTGCAGGCAGCGTTTTCTACCGGATACCTGGCGGGAAAGTCGGCGGCAATGGACAATCGGTACGATTGACGAGAATACGGATTTCTGTTACTATTCGAGGTAAATAAGGCAATATGCATATTTATTGGGGGAATAGAAAAATGAGTAAGAAAGCAAGACACTATGAGACCAGCACTGGTTATCGAGGGTCTGAGGACTACATAGTATCAGATGAC
>CAZUFR010000189.1:0-3125 GCA_964619655.1 uncultured Syntrophomonas sp.
TAATATTTTTCCAAAGGGGAAAAAGCATTTTTCGTACTTCAGGATTCGTTGCCGGAATTTCAGCCTGGGTAATAGATTGCACAATAATATTGCTGAATGGTATTCTACCGGCCATGGGCAGGTCGTTTTTTTGTGCCCAATTTTCTATCTCCTGGCTAATGTCAGGATTTAGATCCCATTTATTAATAATCAAAATACCTTTTATACTCCGCAGCTGCATTAATTGATAAACCCGCTGCAAATCATGAAAACCGGAACGGCTTGGTTCAGTAACCAGAACAATCAAGTCAACCTCTACCATGGAAGAAATAACAGCACAGCCAATTCCGGGCGGGCCATCAGCAATAATAAGTTGGGTCTGTTCGGTGTCGCCCATTGCCCGAGCCATAGTTTTAACCTGAGCCACCAGTTTACCGGAGTTTTCTTCCCCAGGCCTTAAATCAGCAAAAAACAACTTCTGTTTTTGATTAAATACTCCCTCAGACCAGTGTCCTGAGGAGCGGGGATACATGGTAATGGCCTCAACCGGGCAAATCTTCTCACAAAATCCACATCCTTCACAGGATAAGGGCAAAACCTGGAATTTCTCGCTAATAGCATCAAACCGGCAGAGTTCTGCACATAAGCCACAACTAATACAGGATTCTTGATCTATATGGGCCGTATATCCGGCACTAAAATCATGGCTACTAACTTTTTCCGGTTTTAAGAGGATGGGCAGATTGGAAGCATCCACATCGTAATCACAGGCTATACAGTTGTCTGCCAGCTGTATAAAGGAAGAGGTCAGCGAGGTTTTACCGGTGCCTCCTTTGCCGCTGATAAATAGTATCTCCTTCATGATAAGGCCCCCCTAATCTGTCTGAAAATATCAGTTAAAATACCACGTAAAGAGGGCATTGCCTCCAGAGGGTCCTTGCCCTGCATGTAAGCCTGGGCTAGTTCCGGACTAAATGGAATACGTCCCAGGATAGGAACTCCGGTTTTATCAGACAGAGCTGTTAACTCGCTTTCTTCTCCCTGCCAGCGGTTTATCACCAATCCTCCAGGTATACCTAGCATTGCTATTGCCTCCAGGGAGAGTTCCAGGTCATGTAAACCAAAAGGGGTGGGCTCAGTTACCAGTAAACAGTAATCGCTATCACTTATAGATTCAATCATGGCACAAGTAGTTCCGGGAGGACAATCAACGATTCTTAGTGCTGAGGTTGCCTTCTGACTTTTAGTTGCTTTTATGAGTGGTGGACTTTGAGCTTCCCCAACATTAAGTCTGCCGGTTAACAATGTCCCATAGCCCGGTAACTGAGCCTCTTCAATAACCCCGATAGGGTGCTCTATTTCCTTTATAGCTCTCTGGGGACAAAGATAAGCACAGGCTCCACAGGAATGACATAACTCATTAAAAACCAATACCTTATCGCTAAGCACCACCAGGGCATTAAAATTACATATCTCAGCACATTCTCCGCATAGATTACAATACTCCGGGTTGATTTCGGGAACAAAGCGACTAACACTGGTTGTTTTTTGTGCCGGTTGCATTAATACTAATCCTGCATTAGGTTCTTCCACATCAGTATCGATTAACACCGAATTATTATCACCCAGAACCCGCAGCAGACAAGTACTGACTAAAGTTTTACCGGTACCACCTTTGCCGCTGGCTACTGCGATTTGCATGATTAACTTCCTTTCTAAGCCTTATTAGCTATGGCAATCTCCAGCATGGGCATGCTCAGAACAGACTTCTCCACTGCTAACTAACTCACCCTTTTCAAATAGAGCAATAACATCCTCAATTACACCTGATACTCCAACAATAAGCTTAATGCCTTGTTGGGCAAAAAGCTCCTGAGCTCTGCCGCCCATGCCACCGGCTATAACCAGCTCGGTACCCAAATTTTTTAAAAAACCAGGTAAGACACCAGGCTCGTGCCCGGGATTTGGAACTGATTTAAATACTTTGGTATTGGTATCATAAAAAGTAAATTCTTCACAATGCCCAAAATGGGGACATACAGCATTTCCTTCTCTGGGAATGGCTATTAACATATGAAACTACCTCCGATTACGAATTTTGTATTACCAACATAAATTTAATTATTAGGAGCCGATAACTCTTGTAATTCGCCGGCCTCATAACTTTGCAGGGCTGTTTCCACCGTTTTGGCGCTATCCCCGGCAAAGATCTTTATCCCGGCTTCTTGCAAGGCCACAAAGGCTTTAGGTCCCACCCGCTGAGAAATAACGATTTCTACATTGTTGCGTATCAGCTCCTGAACTGCTCCTGTGCCTGCACCGTGAGCCGCCTCCGGGCCAGTATTGGACAAAGCCTCATATTGCTTGGTTTCTGAGTCCCAGAGCATAAAACAGTTACAGCGCCCAAAGCGTCCGTCTACCGGAGATGATGGAGACGAGCCGCTGGAACAAATGGCAATCTTTTTGGACAATTTCTTCACCACCTTTCCGAGTATCTTACTACCTGACAAACTTTCCGCCGATAGTACGACCATCTCTAATTTAACAATAGTATATAGTCCTATGTTTTACTAAATCATTTAATATTAATGAACATATGCTCATAATCCTTATCTTAATAATATTTCCCCGGGTACAATAAAGTCAAGCGAATTTTTAATGAATACAAATTTTTTATACGCCGAAAAACTTGGCCGGGAAAAATTCGCTGAGATGCTGGAAATGAAGGGTATATAACTAGAACGGCAATTCAGCGGGGTCAGAAGATGATTTATTGGTTATTTCGGCAATTAAATTATCATAACGGTCAAACGAGAGGTTTAATTGCCGGGTGGCCCTTTGGCCATTGGTAAAATGCACTGTAACGGTAATTGTATCTGACGGCAAGTCGGCAAAATTAACTGGTTTATAGGAGGAGTGATTATAATCCAAAAACCACAAGGTTACCTCAGGGGTGCTCGGAAGAACAATCATTATGGGAAACGGTTATTATGACCTTTTCGTGGAATAGTAAAATATAGAAAATGACAGAACAATGTTGTAGAGTAATAGAAAAGAAGAATCAGATAGGAAAATATAGTTTGGAAGACTATTGGAAAATGTAATATATCGATTGGGGAGGAATCAATGAATACGACAGAACAGCG
>CAZUFR010000190.1:0-2795 GCA_964619655.1 uncultured Syntrophomonas sp.
TTGCAGAAAAATTTCGTTATGAAACTGGTGTAATCCCGGTTGTAGCCGGATGGCAGGAGGATTTTAAATAATAAGTGGTGCTAGGCACCGGAGTTATTGACTTATTGAAGTGTATCTAAGACAAAAAACTGTATATTTGCGTATAATAGAAATGATTGTCAGTGGTTTGCTTTTTAAGAGTATAGTAAAATTATACTATATTTAAATGGAGAGGCTGAGATAATATGAAACGCTTTAGTAAAGCCATCCTCAAGCTGATTCAGGGACTATCCAAAGCAGTATTACGTTTTCCGTTAACCGTATTCTTTTTGATTTGTTGCACTGCCTTGACCTGTTACATGATTTCCCTACATAAAACCCCCGATTTAATTATCCAAAAGCTGATGTTTGTCTGTTTGCTGGGTTCTTTCATAGGGGTAACTGCTCAGTTTGCCTGTGAACGTTTCCCACGCTTGGCCAGGCTGCGTTGGGTGGTATACGCATTATCCGCTCTTCTTGCCCTGGGCTATTATTTAATCATTTCCCCGGCACCAGCTATAGATTATGGAGTAGGTGCCCGGACATCGGTGGCGGTATTCTCCATGTTTTGCGCTTTCATCTGGCTGCCATCTTTCCGAGGCAAATTTGATTTTAACAGTGTAGTCCTGATTCATTTTAAATCGGCTTTAACATCAATCCTTTACGCTGGAGTGCTAGCGGTTGGCCTGGCATCCATTATCGGAACTATTGATATCTTGCTCTTTAAGGTCAATAGCGATGCTTATGGATATATGATGGCCATCGTCTGGATTCTTTTCGCAACTACTTATTATCTCTCACTCCTGCCCCGTTTCAATTCGGAAACGGAATTGGACCAGACTTATGCATTAGAGGCGAGCCAGTGCCCTCGCTTTTTGGAGATTCTGATTTCCTATATAGCTGTTCCATTGGTTGCTGCGTATACGGTGGTTCTGCTGGCCTACTTTATCAAAATCGCGATTACCATGAACTGGCCAACTGGTCAGCTGGGACCAATGATTTTGGCTTATTCTGCTGCCGGACTTATCATCTATATTCTGGCCAGCGGGTTGGAAAACCGTTTCGCTATACTATATCAGCGTATTTTTCCTAAGGCGTTAATCCCAATTGTAGTAATGCAGCTTATTTCCGTATATATACGACTAAGTGCTTATGGGATTACGGAATCCCGCTACTATATTGCTTTGTTCGGTATCTTTTCGATAGTTATTGGTGTGGTGCTATCCTTTAAGCCGGTAAAGAGAAATGGTCTCATTGCCATCCTGGCAGCAGGTTTTGCTATACTTTCGATTCTTCCACCGGTGGATGCTTTTACCGTGTCACGCAACAGCCAGATAACCCGGTTGGAAACCTACCTGCAGACAGATGGTGTATTAGTAAATGGAAAGATTAATCCTAAAAGCGATGCCGACATGACCTTACGACTGGAGACTACTAGCATCCTGAATTATCTGGAAAGAAGAGGCTATCTTAAAGAGGTTGCCTGGCTTCCGGCTGATTTTGAAACCAATAGAGATATGGAGAAGACCCTGGGTTTTGAGCCCGCTTACAAATATCTGGGGGACAATCAGAACAATTTTTTTGCCCATCTGGATATGCAGAAGCCGCTAAACATTGAGGGTTATGATGTGCTACTTCAGGCCGGTACTTACAGAGGAATGGACCCTAAAGAAATCCTGACTTATAACCTTGAGGTACGCGGTATCCAGTACAAACTTATACTTGACCCCGTGTCAGCGAAGGAAACCCGGGTATCAGTTCAGAATGCTGCGGGTGAAAAGCTGATATCCACTGGTTTATATGATTTTGCTGTTTCAATTTCCGGCATCAGTAACCGGCCCAAGGAGGCTCTGGATGCTGAAGATTTGACCCTGGATGTTGAAAATAAGAACTGTAAAATGCGAATTGTTTTCCAGAATATCGGCATTACCTATGGTACTGGCGGAGACGCTGGGGCTGATTACAACATGTTTATCCTGATTTCGCTTCCAGCTCAAAGTTAACCATAAGTGGAAGATGAACTGTTTATCCAAGCTTTATCCCACCTTAAGGAAAGTATAAACCCCGACCAAAGGTCGGGGTTAAATAATATTGGTATTTTTAAAGCTTTTGATGAATTCTATGATTAGTGGGACAAGGGACCTGTCCCCTTGTTCCATCCAGCCAGGATAAGGTCTGTACAACTGCAAAGTGTATAATTACAAGCTTTTGTATACACTCGTGGAAGCGAATCACTTGCCTCATAAAAGCTGCTGTAATCCTGCTCCCTGGCTAAAACGACATAGTTACTTATTATACCGAAAAGGCATCTTAATACCTTTCTTCAAGCTAACCTTATTTTCAGACTGCAAATCGGTGGTTAGATAAAGGTAGTATGGTTGATCCTCAATATAGGATTGATCCGGTTTAATATTAATTGTTCTGGCAGTTGTAGTAATAGCGGCCGGTAATTTGGTACCCTGGCTGCCGGTTATATACACACTGTCTTTATTTACTGAACTGGCATCCAAATCCTTATTAAAGGTAATCGTCCAATCCTTTAATGGCTGGTCTGTAACCTTTTCATCTCGTAAATCCCAATCCGGGGTCAATGAGGGTTCAATTTTATATAGGTATAAATCTTTATCGGGTGTTGAATATACGATTCTTCCGTTGTTAAAATCTACACAGTAAGGTTCAACATTTCCATAATCGGCTACTGTCACTACTTGCTTGCCGTCGAATAAACATAATTTATTTTTTTCTTCTTGATTCTGCGTCCAGACGATTTTTCCATT
>CAZUFR010000190.1:2805-3123 GCA_964619655.1 uncultured Syntrophomonas sp.
TCCAAACCTACTAAAGCCATGCCCGTACTGGATGTTATCAGTCGGGCTGATTGTCCATCAAAATAATGGAGGGTATGTTTTTCCGCGTCATTTCTTTGTATCCAGGCTAATTTGCCATCCCTAAAAGTATATTCCGGAAATAGTTCATTCATTCCCCCAATGAGCAGGAAGCTTCCGTCTTTGGTTGATCCAATTTCATTTACTTTTTGCCCGTCATATAAATAGAGCTGATAATCATTACTAGATGTCGGACCAATCCAAGCGATTTTTCCGTTCTCAATTTGATAGCCACCGTAGGTTGCAAACGGGGCAATTATT
>CAZUFR010000191.1:0-3111 GCA_964619655.1 uncultured Syntrophomonas sp.
TGCGGAAAACCATGCCTATTTCGTTTTCATTAAGCTTTAGTACCGGGCCCACCAAGTCTTTAATCTCATCCTCATTAACCTCTGATTTTGACCCTTTTATGACTACTGTACTCATGCCCGCCTCACTAATTATTACACATTCCTCTATACCCCGGGATTTTACCAGGTTTTCCGCTTTCATCTCTTTCTCCCTATCTTCCATGATACGCATAATTTTCATGGAGGCGGCATCGCGAGTCGCTTTACTCTGGTCTTCACTACGAGTTAACTCCTGCAGAACTTGCAGCTCGCGGCTGCGGTTCTGTTCCCTTTGCAGGCGATACCCGGCAAAAAAGTTCGTCTCACTGTGAGTTGCTATCGGGTTAACCTCTTTCTTTAACGGTGTTGCAATTTTATCAGATACGTTATCGGGACTAGTAGGAGGTTCTTTGGAGTTTTGTCCGCCCCAAAGAATATTGGCCACTACTATAACTACCAGCAGTAAACCTGTAATTATCGCTATTTTTTTTACTCTTTTAATCTCCACCACCATAGCCCATCTCTCCCTTCATCTAAACATCCCTTCCGGGCATAACACATACCTGATGGGGTGATATATTTAATAAGGTTGCGGTTGCCTGAACCAGTTTTTCCTGAACTATTGGTGACGTAGCTCCTTCGGCTACTACCAGCACCCCCATAACCTCCGGTGTTTTGTTTTCTATCAGAAGGGGTGCTCCGGCAGATACAGCCAGATCACGAGCTACATTCGTTTCAGTGGTTTTCTTGTTTACGCCATTCTGGCTTTCTTCGATAGAACGGCTCTCATTACGGGTATTAGCGGCATAAGTTTTTAATCCCCCCGAAGCTAAACTGATACTAACCTTAACCTTACCAGCACCATCAATACTCGATAATATGCATTCCAATTCCGATGCTAATTCCCGGTTAAACTTTTTGGCAGAGCTAATGTCGCTGCTCCTGACTGCAGTGTTATTACTTGCTTTGTCAGTACGGGTGACCGGCCAGATTAAGGCTAAAAGCCCCAGGCAAATAGCAATAACCAGAATATATTTGCTTTTTTTGCCTGGAAATGGAGGCCGGCCTTCACCATCGTTATTCTCTCCCCTGATCCATTCATATAACATAGCTTTATCCCCCCTCAAACTGAACATTTATTTTCAGGTTGTCAAAACCATAAAGATTACTAATCACGCCCCTAATCTTTTCCTCTATCTGCTTTTTATCTTCAGGGCCGGGAGCATCTCCCCCACCAAGGAAAACATTCATATCTCCCTTGTTCTGTTCTTGTTTACTCTCCTCCAACCTTACTATTAAATCCAGATTATTAAGCCCCCCTTCCCCATTAAGAATTGCACTGGTTTTAACCTCTTTGACCCCCGGTACCAGCATGGCTACTGCACTTACCTGCCCCTCCATTTTTTCTTTGATGCCAACCTCGGTGCTTGCAGCTATTTGCTGGTTAATACGAGTGCCCTTTTCCAGTATTTCTCTTTCCTGCTCTGAGCTGACCTTATAATCCCAGAGATTTATTTCAAACTCCTTTTGCTCAAACAACGCATTTAAAACCGGATTCAATACTGCTATGATGATAAACAGGCCAATAGCAAAGCGAACAAATGGTTTTACCCGCCCTTCTGGTAGAAGTACTTCCAAAAAACTGGCCAGGATAATTATTACCAGCACATTCTTTACCATTTCCGCAAGTACCGCCATATCTGCCCTCCCATCTTGAAGTGAGGTGTAGGGGCAGACCCATGTGTCTGCCCGGCCGACCACCAAACTCTGCCGACCCGCGGGCGAACACACGGGTTCGCCCCTACAGGTTACGTGTCTACCCCTCACCCCTCACCATTTACCGCAGCATTCCCAGATTATTAGCCATTCCTGCTACTATGGCTATCATAATAAAAAACATCAGCCCTACTGCTGCCACAGTAGCCAGCATTAGAAAAATGTGGGCACTCATAACTTCCAGTATTCCGGCGGTACGTGAGTCCCCCAGGGGTTCTACAATAGCCGCAGAAACCTTATAAATCAGGGCTATAGCCCCGATTTTCAGCAGAGGCGCTAAAATCATCCCCACAATTACCAGCACCCCATATATGCCCAGGGCCTGTTTTATCATTACGACATAACCAGCTGCTACCTCGATGGTATCGGAAAACATCTTTCCTACTACCGGAATGGCATTATCAGTAACGAACTTGGTAGTTCTCAGAGCAACCTTGTCCAAAGTAGCCGCATATACTGCCCGCAGAGTGATAATACCTACAAAAATAGTTAGAAAAAAACCCAGTGATAATTGGGCCAACTGGGTAAAAAATTTACCCATCCTCTCAACCTTCAGGGTATTTGACATATGGTTAACCAAATTAAGAATGGCGGATAAAATAATCAAGGGAAATACTACATTTTTAACGGTTGTAGCAAAAGCAGTAGATACGGTCATTAATAATGGAAAAAGCATAGCCGAAGCATTTATATTACCCAACCCGGCAGTTAAAACTAGCATCTGGGGAAGCATGGCCGTCATAAAGCCAACCATATTATCTATAGTTTGCTGGCCAATACCCAGTACAATTTTAAAAGAGCTCAAAGCTATGGCACATAGAGCCATAAAACAGGCCAGATAGGACATCTGCGCCACCGATGAGGAAAAAGCCGTCTGTAAATTAATTAAAAGTGCAGATATAACTGAAAGAATTAAAATTTTACCCAGCAGATTGGAATTGGCCAGTATTTCTTTAAATAGGAGACGTAAAAAACTTTCTCCTATTTCCTTTATATTAAATTTCCAATCTCCCCTGATGAAATCCAGCAACCACTCCTTCAGGGGCTTTCCCTCCATCATGGAAGAGACCTCACTATCCAGTTTGTCTCGGTATTCCTCCAATGCCAGTAAATCCAGGTCCTTTACCGTATCCTCAAAGGAGAAGACGGGTTCACTCTCAGTAGCAGCGGCCATGGGTAAGCCACTAATAAGGAAGAAAACTAGCAGAAAACCAGCCATCAGACTCCAGCGCCAAGTTTTACCTGTAGTCAGGGAGCGCTCTCTGGCCAATACTGGTTTTTTTGCTGGTATCTCTAGCACAATCTCCCCTCCCTCAT
>CAZUFR010000192.1:0-3104 GCA_964619655.1 uncultured Syntrophomonas sp.
GTAGATGTTGTTGCCGGTGATTTACTGGTAGCGGTAAAATCACAGGAAGAATTTTTCATTATAGCTACCGAACATGAATATGTTGAAGGTCAATGGTTTCAGGATAGAGCCTATTATGGCAGTATAGAGGAATACGATGCTTCCTTGCAAGATGAATCTGAGCAAGTATCCACTACACCTGAACAACCGGATATGTTCAATGATTATTTGAACTATTTGGACAGCCTAATTGCCATAAAGGCTCCTGGAAGCAGATATAAGTTTGGTGCTCTGCTACTACAGGTGGAGGAATTCTTGTCCACAGATAAAATAACTAAAGGAAGCCTGGCAGAATACAGCCAGTTGTTGGAGGATAATGAATGGCTGGCCAAGGCTATAGGAACTATCCTGGTAAGCTGGGTTAGCAGATAATGACGCAGGGGGACGTTTTCGGTGTGTATTTCAAAGAAATGACACACCGAAAACGTCCCCCTGTGTCACCCCCGGTGCTTACCACTCCGGAGGCAGTTGTTTGAGCTGGGCCAGGGTAAAGACCGGGCCATCCAGGCAGATGTACTGACTGCCTACATTGCAGCGGCCGCATTTACCGATACCGCATTTCATACGCATTTCCAGAGTGCTGATTACCTGTTCATCAGTATATCCCATCTTTTCCAGGGATTGCAGGACAAACTTTATCATGATAGGAGGCCCACAAGTTACCGCAATTTTCCCATTGGGATTAGGGTTTATTTCCTCCAGGTAAGCCGGAACAAAGCCTACATGCCCGTCCCAGCCGTCCTCCGGGTTGTCGATGGTGGTATAGACTTCTGTATCCTTTTCCTGTGGCCATTTTTCAAAAAGTTCATCCTTGAAACACAGGTCAGCATAGCTGCGGCTGCCGTATATTATCTGAATGTTGCCGTAGTCTTCGCGATGTTTAAAGCAGTATTTTATAAAGGAACGCAATGGCGCCAAACCAATGCCGCCAGCAATAAAGAGCATATCCTTGCCTTTGCACTCCTCCACCGGAAAGCCGTTTCCGTAAGGGCCCCGAACTCCCAGCTGCTGGCCTATTTCTATGCGGTGCAGTTCATTAGTCATCAGTCCCACTCTTTTAATAGCAAAATGCAGGTATTCCTGTTCTTCCTGCCAGGAAACGGAATACATACCTTCTCCCACCGGAAGGAGGGACACCATCCCTAGCTGTCCAGGCATAACGTCAAAGGGTACTCCCCCGCCGATACTACGGACAAAAAAGCTTTTAACATCCGGGGTTTCATCTTTGATATCGATAACTTCCACTATTCCCGGAACCAGTGGGTTTTCACAGTTACATTTATGCTCTGACACTGGTATCCGCCTCCTTAATATGGTTTATCATCTGAGCAATATTAATCCCTACCGGGCAGGCTACTATGCATCTACCGCAGCCGGTACAAAGGGGTTTACCATATCTCTCCGAGAAAAATTGCAGCTTATGCAGGAAGCGGTTACGGAAGCGTTCCCGGTTTTCACCGCGGGGGTTATGACCTCCCGCCATCTGGGTATACTCCGAATACATGCAGGAATCATAACAGCGGAAACGATAGCCTTCATCTCCCCAGGATTTTACCTGTATATCAAAGCAGTAACAGGAAGGGCAAACATAAGTGCAAATGCCACAGGTCTGGCAGGTTGAGGCCAGTTCTTCCCACATGGGGTCTTCAAACATACCTTTAAGCTTTTCTGCCACTCCTTCATAATTGACCTGTTGTTTAAAGGGCTGCAATTGGGGTACTGCCACCTCTTTATTTTCTAAAAGCGACCCCAGAACACCGCTCAGTTTTTCACCTTTATCGGTCTTACTCTCCCAAATATAGACATCCCCGGCTTCACGGATAATAACATCAGCATTTGCTGGCTCAGTAGGGTCAACTCCCATAGCTTCACAAAAACAATTGGCTCCCGGCTGATAACAAGCATGAGCCACTATAGTAGTATTCTCTCTCCTACCCTGGTAGAAGCTGTCCACAAAACCCATGGTTAGAAAGACATCATCAAAGCAGGCTATAGCTGCCGCATCACAGGCACGCAGGCCAAATATTATCCTGGGCTCAGAACTTTCAAAAGTCTCTTTTATCTCTACTGCGCTGCCATTGCCGGTAAAGCTGTACATCCTCTCGGTCTGAGGAAATACTACACTCTTGGGCGGTAATAAAACATTTAAAGCATCCAGCATGAGGCGGTCCCTGCCTGCCTGATAGCCGTTCCAGGGGTAAAATCCGCTTTCTTCTCCCCGGGCCAGGGGGACAAAGAGTTCAGCATTTTTACTTAACTGGCTTAAGGCCTCTTCTATTTTAGATTTATTTAATATCTGCATTATTCTTCACCCCCTATAAGAAATTGTCCGGGTCGTTTTCCTGGTAGGAACTTAAGGGGGATTTAGCCCCTTCAATGTAAACCATACCTGCTTCATAAGGCCCGAAGAATTTATTTACGTCCTTTATCAGTTTCTGGTTTATCAGCATCAGGGGAATGTTAACCGGGCATACCCGTTCACATTCGCCACACTCAATACAGCGTCCCGCCATATGCGAGGCCCGCACCAGGTGGTACATGAAGTTATCACTGATACTGGTTTCCCGCCCCACCCACTGGGGTTTCATCTCGTCAAATATGCAGGTGCGGCAGTTACAGGCTACACATACCTGGCGGCAGGCATAACAGCGAATACAGCGAGAGAATATATCTTCAAAGAATTGATAACGCTGGTCCACGCTCATATTTTCAATATCCTTAACCAGCTTGAAACGCTCCTCCCCTACCCGGGGGGTTTGCTTTTCACCGATTAACTCATCATAAATAATCGGATTAGGCTCTATGCAATCGCCGCATTTTTTAGCCAATCCGCTGTCGGCAGCAGTGGGGAAAAATCCGGAATTATCCTTTACTGCCTGTAGCGGGTCTTTCATACCCGGGCAGGCAACCCCGACAATATATAAGCGCTCCCGCTTAATCTGCCCGTCCTGCAATAATCTAACTATCCCCCGGGAGTCACAACCCTTGACGACAATGCCTATCTTCTCCTCTCCATCCCGGAACTTGAGCAAATCATTGGACAAGTTGTGGATGGAATATTCATT
>CAZUFR010000193.1:0-3093 GCA_964619655.1 uncultured Syntrophomonas sp.
CAGGTACAAATTAACACCAAGGCCGGCCTTACTTTCCCAGCCGGCTTACGCTCCATTCTGCGTCAGGACCCGGATATTATCATGGTGGGAGAAATGCGTGACGGGGAAACTGCCGGATTGGGCGTAAGAGCAGCCTTGACCGGCCATTTGTTCTTCTCTACTTTACATACCAACAGTGCTGCCGGTACGGTTGCCCGCATGGTAAACATGGGGATTGAAAACTACCTGCTATCCTCCTCGCTGGCGGGGATAGTCTCACAGAGGTTAATTCGCCGTTTATGCAAGAACTGTTGCCAACCTTATGAGTTAGATGAGGAAACTGCTATTCAGCTAAACATGCCGGACTATACAGGCAAACAGTTCTTTGCTCCGACTGGCTGCAATATGTGCAGGCAGTCAGGTTATTCGGGTCGTATGGCACTACATGAAGTCCTGGTAGTGGGACCGGAAATGCGTAAAGCCATTACTAATAAAATTCAATCCGAAGATGAGCTGGAGGAAATTGCCATTAGCGAAGGCATGATTACCATGAGGCAGGATGGTATTTATAAGGCCTACGAAGGCACGACCTCTCTGCAAGAAGTAATGAAGGGGGTATTGCTGGGTGGCTAAGTTTGACCAGGTCTTGAAGGTGGTGGAACTGGCACGAATGGGGGTAGAGCTAAGGGCTTCTGATATTCATCTCACCGTCGCACGTCCGCCCACCTTTCGTGTAGACGGGAAACTTGTCAGTTTGGATGATTACCCTAACCTTACTCCCGATGATACCTATAAATTTGGCCGGGAATTAATGGCTGATGAAAAAATATTTCATCAAATTGATGAACAGGGACATGCTGACTTTTCCTTGTCCTTACCCGAAGTAGGACGAGTAAGGGTAAATGTATATCTGCAACGTGGTTCTTATGCTATAGCTATTCGTCTGATACCGATGGATATTCCTGATATAGAATTATTGGGTCTGCCTGTAGTCTGTAAAGAACTGCCGCTAAAAAACAGCGGACTGATTTTGGTTACCGGACCAACCGGAAGCGGGAAATCAACATCTCTGGCAGCTATGATTCAATTGATTAATCAAACTACAAGCGGCAATATCATAACCCTGGAAGACCCGATTGAATATATGCATAAACACGGAACCTGTATAATCAATCAGCGGGAAGTAGGTACGGATTGTCCCAGTTTTGCCCAGGGACTGCGGGCCGCCCTGCGCCAGGACCCGGATGTAATTCTGGTGGGAGAAATGCGCGACCTGGATACCATTGCTATTGCTATGACGGCAGCAGAAACGGGTCACCTGGTTATGGCAACCTTACATGCTGCTACTGCTATACAAACGGTAGAGCGGGTAATAGATGTTTTCCCGCCGCACCAGCAGGAACAGATAAGGATTCAATTAGCCAATACCCTGCTGGGGATTATAGCTCAGCAGTTAATACCTCGAGCCGACGGAAAAGGGCGGGTATTAGCTTATGAGGTGCTGGTAGCTAACTCAGCTGTGCGTAATCTGATTCGCGATAACAAGGCTTTTCAGCTTAATACGGTTATGCAGACCGGTTCCAATTTAGGCATGATAACCATGGAAAAGTCCCTGAAAACCTTTTTCGAACGGGGCTTAATCAGTGCTGAAGAAATGAGAAAACGTTCTGTTAATCCTAATCAGTAAACTACCAGGAGGGGAGAAACATGATATTTTCCTACCGGGCTCTGGATGGTGCCGGGAATATTATTAAGGGAACCTTGGAGGCGGAAAACCGTAATCTGGTTATCGAAGCATTACTGGGCCAGAACTATAATATATTAGAACTAAAAGAAGATAAAAGCAAAGAAGCAGCTAAAAAATCATCCGTGAACATAACCTTGTTTGAAAGTGTAAAAATTAATGATTTATCATTGTTTACCCGTCAGTTATCTACCATGGTCGGTGCCGGATTGCCGATTGTCCGGAGTTTTCACATTCTGTCAGAGCAAACTAAGAATCCTATGCTGCGTAAAGCGGTGGGGGATATTCGTACCAACCTGGAAGGCGGTTTAGCCTTAAATGAATGTATGGCCCAGCATCCAAAAATTTTCTCTCCTATGTATGTCAGCATGGTAAAGGCGGGAGAAACCGGCGGTGCGTTGGATACCATACTGAGTCGTCTGGCTGACACCCTGGAGCGCGATCGGGAGATAAATTCCAAGGTCAAATCAGCCTCCATATATCCCATCATGGTGTTATGTATAGCTCTGCTGGTAGTAATATTTATTCTAACCTTCGTTATGCCCGTCTTTGTGGAACAGTTTTCTTCCTCCGGAGCCGAACTACCAGCCTTTACCCAGTTTTTCATGAGTATAAGTTATTTTATCAGGGATAATGGGCTCTGGCTCTTCGTAGGCATTATCCTGCTGGTAGTCGGACTAAAATGGGTGGGAACCAGACCAAACGGCAGACTCTTTTTCGATCGGCTTTATCTTAACCTCCCTATTGTAGGCAAAGTAGTCAACCGTGTGGCCGTATCGCGGTTTACTCGTATTCTAGGCACCCTGATTAAGTCGGGCGTTCCCATCCTGGAGGCCCTGGAGGTACTCAAAGGGGTAGTTGGCAACCAGGTTATCAGCGATGCTATCGGCGAAGCCCGTAACAGTATTCGTGAGGGTCAATCTATCGCAGCACCCATCGAGGCAACCGGGGTATTTGAACCTATGGTAACCCAGATGATTGCAGTAGGAGAGGAAACTGGTGCCTTAGACGACATGCTGGAAAGAATGTCTGCCTTTTACGACAATGAAGTAAATTTTGCTGTAGATGCCCTGTTGAAGTCCTTGGAACCAATCATGATTATTTTTGTAGCAGGCATCATCGGGTCAATTATCGTAGCCACTTACCTGCCGGTCTTTAATATTATTACAACTATAAGTTAAAGACAGTAACGCACATGGCGTGCTGTAGATAGATAAGCTGTAGTTCTGTTGCCGAAAGAATCTTAAAGGAGGGGATGCGCAACCTTAAATTATTAAGTGGTGGGAGAAACACAGCTAAAAAATTAAAACGTATAAAGGGGGTTAACGAATGTTAATGAAAATGCGCAGTAAAATGCAGAGGACTAATAA
>CAZUFR010000194.1:0-3079 GCA_964619655.1 uncultured Syntrophomonas sp.
ATGGATCGGATTAACCGCCTGGTTAGCCGTTTTACCGGAGCCCGGGCTCAATATAGGTTTAATGATATTATCGGTAGTAGCGCGCCATTGATGGAAAGTATTAATATTGCCCGTATGGCTGCTATGAATAATAGTAATGTTTTGCTTACCGGCGAAAGTGGTACCGGTAAAGAGGTATTTGCCCAGGCTATTCACAACGCCAGCTTTAGACGCAAAGGTCCATTTGTAGCTATTAATTGTGGCGCTATCCCCAGAGAACTGGTAGGTAGCGAATTGTTTGGCTATGTAGAGGGCGCCTTTACCGGAGCCAAACGTGGCGGTAGTATAGGTAAGTTTGAAATGGCTTCCGGGGGTACCATATTTTTAGATGAAATTGGCGATATGCCTTTTGAATTACAGGTTGCCCTCCTGCGCGTATTGCAGAACCACCGGGTTACCCGCATCGGTGATTCTAAAGAAATTCCGGTGGATGTCCGGGTAATCTGCGCTACCAATAAAGATCTGCGCAGTGAAATAGCACAGGGCAATTTCCGCGAAGATTTGTACTATCGTTTAAATGTTATTTCCGTGAATATACCGCCCCTATGCGATAGAGTGGAAGACATTCCCCAGTTGATTAAGCACTTCCTAGGGCAGTTGGCTCGAAAGAACGAAAATGTCCTGAGTATTCTGGAACCAGAGATAATAGATAAGCTGAAAAGATATGATTGGCCAGGAAATGTACGAGAGTTGCAAAATGTAGTTGAGCGGCTGGTATGCACCGCCAACCAAAGCCCGGTTAGTATCAGCGATTTGCCTGTGGAAATAATCTCTTCGGAGTGTTTCTATGCCGGGGAAGGCCCCCAAGTTATTGCTGTAAGCACCATGTACAAACAAAAGCGGAAACAAATGCTGGCGGAAGAGGAATCCCGCCAGATAATTAGCCTTTTGCAAAGGCACCAGGGTAATATAACCAAAGTATCAAACGAAATGGGTTTTTCCCGTATGACCGTATACCGTAAAATGAAACTTTATGATATTTCCCGCGATGATCGTTTGTAATAGAAGCAGTCTAAAATATATTCTCCAAATTTACTGCCTCTTTACGGGGGATATGTTCAATCATCAGCTTTAATTCCGAGAGCTGTCCTAAAGAGAGAGCATCATCCTGACTGGTCACGTACTCCTTGACCCGGGCCAGGGAAAACTCAATATTATCCATCTCCTGATGGTCCAGAAAAACCGGCCACCATTTAGCCTTTTGCTCCCATAGCTTTTCCAACTTTTCACTATGTTTTACCGCTGTTTCCCAATCCTGCTGCCTGATGGTTGAGCTTAGCAGTTTGATTTGCCCGGTCAAATCATCACTTGATGTTTGCAAAGAATGATTAAACCAAGCACCCATTCCAATAACCAGGGCCAGAATTACAGCCAACGTTGCGAGCAATCTCATTGTAACAATACTCCTTTATTCAATCATTGTTACACCGCGTGTTTAGCGTCTTTTTTACTGAGCTGAGGATTTGAGCTGAAAATATAGCTGTTTGTGGACATCCAGGCTGGCAAAAAACACGTCTTTTACGTTCTTAACCCCGGATTTGCCTAATTCACTTTGCAGCCAATTCATATCCAAATCTACTTTTTTCAGATTCTCTTTAATAACGTGTCCATCAATTATTAAGGTAGTGGGTAAGCCTTCATATTCCGGAGAAATATTTAAATCCTGAGGCTCAACCGGCCTTTTTTCAGATTTAAGAATGACGCTGAGCTGCCCGCCGGTCTCTAATATGGCATACTCCACATCGGAGATATCGGGAACATTTTTCAAACGCAGCTGCTCCAATAAATCATTCAAATTAAGACGCAGCCTCCGCAACTCGTCTTCTACTATCCGGGAATTTTCAATGACAATGCTGGGAGTACCGCAGATTACCCCACGTGCTCGCTCACTTTTTAGCGATATATAAGATAAAGTAACCTGAGCAGCGACCAGAATAAATATAGGTATTAAACCGCTTAGCAACGGAATACCAGTATTTTGCATAGGAATGGCAGCCAGCTCCGAAATCATAATAATAACTACCAATTCATAGGGCTGCAATTGCCCAATCTGCCTTTTACCCATGACCCGGAGTAATAGAACCGTCACAGCATATAGAATTAACGTGCGAATAATTACAATAAGCATCTAATCTTCCTTATTTCATTAGTATGAAAATAGACACAGATAACACAGATTTCCTACGATATACACAAATTTTTTCAAAAATATTAATTAAAGACTAACTACCCCGGTCCCGTTTTAGTAGGTGGTTGCCGTGTCCTTTAGGGTATGGCCTCCGGCCATGGGGGGTTAGTAAGAAAATAGATTTTAAACAGACGCGGATCACGTTACCCACAGGGCACACAGATGCTCCCTTCGGTCGCCATTGAGGGAGCGGATTATTAAAGGATTTACGTGGCTTTTTTTGACAATGGTGTAACACTGCTACCAGCACCCTATTTTCTTAATTATTTTATTATTAGCACCTGCACATGGCTTTATGTAAGTTCGGCCCGACTGCATAAAACCGGGCTACATTGGTAAATAATATAAAATAACTCTATTTGGAGGTGAAAGGTATGAAATCGTGGATGATCTTGCTTCTGAAGTATGCTATGACCTTTGTTGCGGGCTTCTTAACCCTATCTTTAATTGATGGCAATAGTGTACTGGAGGTACTGGTACTAGCTCTGGCGGTAGCCGCCTTAAATTATGGAGTAGGTGATTTGATAGTTCTACCGGCATATGGTAATCTGGTTGCCGCTATAGGTGACGGTTTAATGGCCGCCATCCTGGTTTATATAATCTCATTAATATGGCCGGCAATTACAGTTAGCTTCCTATCTCTGGTTATCTTTGCCGTGCTCATAGCCATTGCCGAGTACTTCCTCCATAATTACCTGCTGGCAGCAGAGGAAGTTAAACCTTAGAGCATTTCCATATGTAAACATACAAAAGGAGGGACTTGCGCTTACGCCTTGTCCCTCCTACTACCCTATTTTTCCGAGCTGCATAAACTCCCTGGTATCGGTTCTGCCCCGTCCTCCTCTTTTCCTT
>CAZUFR010000195.1:0-3065 GCA_964619655.1 uncultured Syntrophomonas sp.
AAGAGGAAGACTGGGTAGATGAAGAGGCTGTAGGGCATAGGGAGATGGATGAGTAACAATTGGGGGCAGGTTACTGGGGAAATTGCTACAGACTTGGAAATAAACAAAGCCGGGTAAAAACCCGGCTTTGGTGAACCTGATAACAGCACGGAACTTAATTGTATTAAGACAATCCTGTCTATCGTCCGTAATAATTTACATGAAAATGGTAAATGGTAAGGTGCAATTCGTCCGAACTATTTGCAATTTCCAGTTGCTGCCGTATAGGCAAAGGTAGTATACGCTCTACCGGGCGGTGTTCACACTGCTGTTACCCGGGTTGCACCCGGTTTAGTAATAACCTTTATTATAGGTATTTAAGACTCCAGGCCTTCCAGGTAGGGACTGGCGTCAAACTCAAGCTGTACGGCTTGATTAGCTTTATCAATAGCAATAGACAGGGCATTTACCTGTCGTTCCAGTTTTTTAGCCTGGTGCTGGTAGAATGCCGGATCATAGGTGACCCGGGCCAACATATCGGAGCCAGAGCCAAAAGATCTAAAATTAACTACGGAATGGACATTGGGGTTCTCCCGGGCCATTTGCCGGTACAGGTTAAGGCGTTCACGAAATTGTTTGGCCAATTCCAATGCTTCCGCAATGGATAGTTTATCATAACCTTCTATTTTCCAGGCTACCAGAGCTTGATGATTGGCCAGATCGCGGGCTACACGAAGCCGGCGCAAATCTCCTTCCACTTTGTCCATATCCTTCAGTATCTCGTCCACTTTACGGGGCGGCATTACCGGGGTTTCTCCTTTTACATAAATTACTTTCAAACTGCTATCCAGTTCCTGGCGCAGTTCCGCCAGGCGATTTCTTATTGATGCCTCCAGAGGTTGAGCCATGGACAGACTAATCATGTTTACATTTCCCTCCTTATTTTCCCAATACGAAGGCTTTAAACACAGGAACAGCTTATAATCGAATCAACATACCTTAGGACGTAATGAACACTCCAGAGGTTCCAGGATATGTAAGAAATAATGAATTACCCTCATGGTTGGGTTCATAGCACAGCTTTTGGTTTTGTTGTTCAATATGCGTCTTTCAAAATGACCAGGTACCTACTTTTAAAAGAAAAGGAATTTGTCTTTTTAATATAGAAGATAATTACATCAGCAACCATGAGAGGATTTAGAGGTCTGGTGTTTCACTTAATATAAATGAGAACAATTGTTCTGAATATGATATAATATGCTAAAGACCCGGGAAAAAGTTTGAGGAGGTATAGTATGAATAAACCAACTGCTACATTATTCAGTTTTGAAACGGATTGTACGGTTGATATGGCAGTAATGGATAACCTGGCTTACTTACATAAGATTCCTGATGAATCGATTCATTTAATTGTCACCTCCCCCCCCTATAATATTGGTAAAGAATACGAAAAGAGAGCATTATTAGAACACTATATTGCTGATCAAGCGGCTACTATTGCAGAATGTGTGAGAATACTTCATCCTAATGGTAGTTTGTGCTGGCAGGTGGGTAATCATATTAGACCGGATAAAGAGATTATCCCATTAGATGCTGTATTATATCCACTTTTTAAAGAACACAATCTTATAATGAGAAATCGAATTATTTGGCATTTTGAACATGGTTTACATTGTAAATATCGTTTTTCGGGTCGATATGAGACAATAATGTGGTTTACAAAATCATCCGATTACACCTTTAATTTGGATGCAGTAAGGGTTCCTTCTAAATACCCGGGCAAAAAATACTTTAAAGGGCCAAGAAAAGGACAATATTCGTGTAACCCGTTAGGCAAAAACCCTGGAGATGTTTGGGTTATTCCCAATGTAAAAGCTAATCATTGCGAAAAAACCATTCATCCCTGCCAGTTTCCGGTTGAATTAGTGGAAAGATTAGTTTTGGCGTTAACCAACGAAGGTGATACGGTATTGGATCCTTATCTGGGTGTTGGCAGTACAGTAATTGCAGCTATAAAAAACAATCGTAGTGGATGTGGTTGTGATACCATCGCTGAATATATTGAGATAGCCTGGGATAGAGTTAACCAGTACTGGGAAGGAACACTAAAAACCCGACCGATGGATAGACCGATTTACGATCCCACTTTGCCTGGAGGTGGACAATATGAGGATAGAGATATATAGCTACAGGTTTGCCCAAGAGATTTTACAACATAGTAAATATGAAAATGGTTGGAATGAAATAATAGATGTTATTTCTAATGCGCCCCTTTTTGTTTATCCGGGAAAATCCAGGAGAAACCCAAGACTTGATGTAGTACAGCAGGTTATGAATACATATTTTGATCGCAGATTGTCGGTAGACTTGGGTTGGGAGTATCATCCCCTTGCAACTGATATTCGTAATTCAGGTTTAAAGGCGGATTTTCGCAAAACATTTGATGATCTGACCATCCAGGTCGAAGTGCAATTTGGAAATGCGGCCAGGTGGTATTCTGACATTTTTAAATTTCAAACCGCTTATTCTCAAAGTATGATTAATTTTGGGCTTTGTGTAATTCCAACAGCATCACTTGCACGAAGGATTGACTCCAATGTTGTCCAATTTGAAAGGACCAGGAGAGAATTACCATCTGCTGAATTATCAATTACCTTGCCAATAATATTAGCAGGTATTGAGCCAGATGATGATACCCCGGTAGTTGATATTTCGCAATGTCAATTTGAGTCAATCAAACATATTACAGGCACAGGTTATAATGAAAATAAATGGCGAATTGTACATGGATATTTAAGCGGTGTAGATATGCAGAATATCGGGCCTGAAAGTGATACTGGCCCAATGATAGCAATTGATGATAGCGAAGATGAATAATTTAGTAATGGTGGAGACGAGGGAATCCGAACCACTGACCCTTTCATTGCCCAATATAGGTTCTGTTGCTAATTAGGTATCATCTATTTTACCCCAAATATTGCGGCTTACCCCACCCGAATAAAATGTTCATACACCGGAGTTCAAATTAAATGAGCCCATCAATTATGATGGGCTCTTTTTGGGGGAGCTTTTTACCAATATCTATG
>CAZUFR010000196.1:0-3056 GCA_964619655.1 uncultured Syntrophomonas sp.
GGTAATTGCTGCCGTATTTGCTCTAATTGCTCGAAATCAAGCTCGGCATAGATAATACCCTCTTCCTCCTCGGCTTGAGCTATAATCTGACCCCAGGGGTCTACAACCATCGAATTGCCCCAGGCCTGAAAAGAAGATTCCGGGTTGCGGGCAGGTGCGGCTGCAATAACAAAACACTGGTTATCCACCGCCCGGCTACGCATCAATAAATCCCAATGGGCCTCACCGGTAGTAATTGGAAAGGCGGCCGGTACCACCAGCAATTGGGCACCTTCAAGCACAGCCGCCCGGGCCAATTCCGGGAAACGAAAATCGTAACATATCATTACGCCCAAACATAGTCCCTGATGACGGATAATAGTAATACTATCCCCGGAATTAAGGGTATTTGATTCCTTGAAGGTAATCTTACCAGTAAGGTTAATATCGAAAAGATGAACCTTACGATGCCGACCTAGCAGTTGACCTTTTTCACCGAAGACAAAACTGCTGTTGTAAAGCTGGCCATCTACGTCCTTTTCTATTATCGACCCTCCTACCAGCAAAACCTCATGTTCTGCTGCCAGGGCGGATAACAACCGGGTAGTCGGCCCCGGATAAGGCTCAGCATAATCGGGGAATAGCTCCGTTTGATAAGGGGAATTAAATACCTCTGGCAAAACCACCATCTGTGCTCCTTGCTGGCTGGCTTTTATAATCATAGCTTGAGCTTTTTTTAGATTATTGGCTTTGTCATTAGTCACAGACATTTGAATAACGCCTACTTTTATATTATGCATATTGTCCTCCCGCATAAAGCTGCTTGTCTCTTACCGATAATATATCATAAAATGTTCTAAGGACTCATGTTATACTAAAAACAAATTACAAATCAGGGCGTGGTACTTGACATCTGGAGGATACTTGATGAAACCGTTTAAAATGGCTTCCCGTGAATGTCGGGAGAGTGATACTGTAATAGAAATTAAAACTGCGGCCAAACCAGTAATTATTGGAGAAGGCTATTGTACTATTATTGCTGGTCCCTGTGCAGTTGAATGCCGGGAATCCTATATTGAGATGGCTAAAATCCTGCAGGAGGCAGGTGCTCATATATTAAGGGGAGGGCTGTTTAAACCACGCACCTCACCTTATTCTTTTAAAGGTTTGGGTAGTCCCGGCATCGATATTCTACAGGAAGCCCGTCGGATTACGGGTTTACCTGTGGCCACGGAAATTATGGATATCCGCGATTTGGAGCTCTTATATGATACTACCGACATACTGCAGGTAGGTAGCCGCAACATGCAAAATTTTTCTCTGCTACACGAATTAGGAAAACTGGATAAACCGATACTGCTTAAACGGGGCCTTTCCGCTACTATTGAAGAATGGTTGCTGGCAGCTGAATATATTTTAAACGGGGGTAATGATAAGGTTATCCTTTGTGAGCGGGGTATCAGAACTTTTGAGCCCTATACCCGTAATACTGTCGATATTGGCTCGGTTCCCCTGATAAAACACCTGTCCCATCTGCCTATTATGGTAGACCCCAGCCATGCCACCGGTAAATGGTATATGGTAGGACCCGTTGCCCGGGCAGCGATAGCCGCGGGTGCGGATGGGATTATGGTTGAAGTACACCAGGATCCGGATAAGGCACTGTCTGATGGCAAGCAGTCACTTACTCCGGAAAATTTCAGAAAAATGGTAAATGAGATTGAAGGCCTGGCTCAACTGGGACAAAAACGATTCGGAGGGTTTAGCAACGGAAAATCAAACTAATCGCCAAAGCATGATGATTCTATATGCATCCATCTTTATGGTAGGGATAGGATTTTCTATCATTATGCCCATTTTACCTTATTATGCTGAATCTATGGGTGCCAGCGCTTTTCAACTGGGACTTTTGATGACCGTTTATGCTCTTTGTCAATTCATATTTGCCCCGGTCTGGGGAGCTTATTCCGATAAAGTAGGCAGAAAACCGGTTTTGCTGATGGGCATGATCGGTTTTGCCCTGACCTTTTTTCTTTTTGCCATGGCCAACAGTCTGTGGATGCTATTTGTGTCTCGTATTGCCGGAGGCATATTTTCCTGTGCTACCATCCCTACAGCTATGGCCTATGTTGGTGATACCACCAGTGAGGAAAAACGAGGGGCTAGCATGGGAATGGTGGGCGCAGCCATGGGCGTGGGCATGATTTTCGGTCCGGCTATAGGCAGTGGTCTGGCCCACATATCCCTTGCCTTTCCATTTCTAATTGCGGGAGCATTATGTGCGCTTAACAGCCTGGGTATTATGGCTTTCATTAAAGAATCTTTGGCTATCGAAAAGCGTATTCCTAATAAAGGAGTCAGGCGCGAGTCCCTGTTAAAAGGATTAAAAACCCCGTTGGCCTTTCTTTTTATAGTTATGTTATTTTGCAGCCTGGCAGAATCAACTAATCATGGCACCTTTGCTTTGTATGCTGAGGGTAAATTGGACATAGGCGCCACCGATGTCGGTATAGTCTTTACCTGTGCCGGAATAGTAATGGCACTTGTTCAAGGTTTGCTGGTGGGTCGGCTTATCAACCGCATAGGAGAAGAAAAGACCATCGGGGTGGGAATAATCATCCTGATATCAAGCCTGGCAGGTTTTCTGATGTCTACCAACCTGGTGGGTCTGATTATTTTTATGGGTGTTTTTTCCGGCGGGATAGGATTAATTCGCCCTTCTATATCGGCAGCTATATCTAAAAGGACTACTATGCAACAGGGGAGTGCCATGGGCATTTTACAGGGTTATGATAGCCTGGGAAGAGTAATTGGACCTTCACTGGGCGGATTCATGCTGGATCTCAACTTGAGCTATGCCTACTTAATGGCTATAGGAGTATCAGCTACAGCCTTTTTAACACTAATAATTAATGCCGTCAGGAAAGAGAGGATTACTCAAGAAGGGAATTAATGGTAGCGCGTTAGCCTACATCTGTGTACCCTATGGGTACGTCTAAAAATAGTATTGAATTTAGCCAGAGATTATTATATGCTGAATAATGTAGGACGGAATTATTTACAATATGGTAGGACGG
>CAZUFR010000197.1:0-3040 GCA_964619655.1 uncultured Syntrophomonas sp.
GGAGATTTACGGGCCAGTTTTCTGGCCATCTTCTTGGCAGTTTCCATAACCTCAGCCGCAGGCACTACCATATTGGCTATACCAATTTTGTCTGCGGTTGCAGCATCGAAGAAATCGCCGGTAAACACATATTGCTTGGCAATACCCAGCGGAGCATGACGGGGCATTCTTTGAGTTGCACCGCCACCAGGGAAAATACCAAGGTTAATTTCCGGCAATCCCAGAGTAGCATTATCAGCAATTATACGAATATCACAGGCCAGGGCAATTTCCAAGCCTCCACCCAGTGCCAGACCATTAACAGCGGCTATTGCAGGCTTATGGTTGTCTTCAACCGCAAAAACTCCCCGGTGAACTTTGTCCAGGAAATTCCGGGCTTGGAAAGCATTATAGCTGGATACTGCTTTCAAGTCAGCTCCGGCAGCAAAACAGTTTTCGTTACCAGTATAAATCATAACTCTTACTTCGGGATCGTCATTGCAACCTACAGCTATTTCGTAGATATCATCTAAAAACTGGTTATTGACTGCATTAAATGCCTTGGGCCGATTAAATTGGATGATTGCTATGCCGGGATCCTCAAATGATAATAACATAGTTTTATACTGTTTATCTCTATATGACATGAATTAACCCCCTTAAACTATCTAATCTATACTCGCTACTGCCCGTAATAATTATTTCTTGCTGTAATCATACCAGCCTCTGCCAGTTTTTCTTCCTAACCATCCAGCGCGAACATACTGTTTGATAGGAGGCGCGGGGCGATACTTGGGATCGCCAGTTTCTTCAAACAGGGTGTTAGCCACTGCCAGGGCAATATCGATACCGACCATGTCGCAGAGAGTGAAGGGACCCATTGGCCATCCAGCCCCCATTTTCATAGCTTTATCGATATCTTCCACAGTTGCCAATCCTTCATGAAGTATAAAGGCAGCCTCGTTCATGCCGGGCACTAAAATTCTATTAACTACGAATCCAGGACCCTCTTTAACCTTAATCGGTTTTTTGCCAATGGCCTTGGAAAGCTCCATAACTGCGTCAATAACTTCGGGCGCAGTCTGAATGCAAGGAATAACTTCAATCAAAGGCATAACCATAGCCGGATTAAAGAAGTGCATACCAATAACATTTTCGGGTTTTTTATAAGCGGAGGCGATTTCGGTGATGGACAGGGAAGAGGTGTTGGTAGCAACGATAATATCATCGCCTAGAATATTTGACAGTTTACCGTATACGTCTTTCTTGACGTCTATTCTTTCCAGAACACTTTCAATAACAAAATCCACATCTTTTATATCTTCCAGATTGGCTGTTCCGGTAATATTGCCAGTTACAAAATCTTTAGCACCAGCGGGAGCCTGACCCTTTTCTTCAGCTCTTGCAAGACCTCTACCAATTCTACCCAGGGTTTTATCAACGATTTCTTGGGTTAAATCATAAAGAACTACCTTTTTTCCTGCTCCGGCTACTGCCCAGGCAATACCCATACCCATAGTACCTGCACCAAGTACAGCAACTTTATTAATCTCCATCTAAAGTAACCCCCTTAATATATCTTTCTTAATCTAACACAACGAATATAGAAGAACATGGGTCAACTTAACTGTTTACCATCACCCCCCTCGCTATTAGTTGGACTCTGGTGTCTTGCCATTATTTATGCAATTATTGTACCACCACGGAAAAAAGCTATAAAAAGCCACGTCTCTTCAACTCTCAGGTTGGTTTAAACGTTTGTACCGTTTCCAGCCTCACCGGGCTTAATGTCGCAATAAAGCAACAATATAAAACGACGTCTGACTTTTGGCTGGTTACCGGGGTGAAACACTAGAGCCACACTGTCGCACAAAAGAGACAGTTCTTATAGAGTGCGAATATTATACTTATTTATTTTTCGGTAGAGTACCGAACGATGAATATTCAGAGCCTGGGCTGTCCTGGTTTTGTTTCCATCAAAGTTCTTTAGAGTAGCAACTATAAGCTCTTTTTCACGTTGCTCCAGCAAAGTTTCCAGGGTCCCATCGGAATTAGATATTAATGCGTCTGAAACCTTCCCCAACTTAATATGTTGGGGAATATGCTCCAGAGTAATGGTATTGCCTTCACAGAAATTTATGGCCCGCTCCAGGGTGTTTTCTAGCTCCCTAATATTTCCGGGCCAGTCATAATGACAAAAACATTCGATTACTTCATTACTAATCTTATTAACTCTGGTTCCTAATTCCTGGTTAATACGATGTAATAAAGCAGTACAGATAAGAGGAACATCATCTAGCCTTAACCGTAAAGGGGGCAGGTTAAGAATTATTACATTTAAGCGATAAAATAAATCTTCACGAAACTTATTTTCAGCTACAAGTTTATGTAAGTCCTGATTAGTTGCAGCAATTACTCGTACATTTACCCTGGTAGTATGTATACTTCCCACCCGTTCTAGTTCTTTTTCTTGAAGTACCCTTAAGAGCTTGGCCTGCATGGAAAGAGACATATCACCAATCTCGTCCAAGAAAATGGTACCGTGGTTAGCCAGTTCGAACTTTCCTGGTTTTCCCTCTTTACGAGCCCCGGTAAAAGCCCCTTCAGAATAACCGAAAAGCTCTGATTCCAAAAGGGTCTCGGGCACTGCGGCACAGTTTACTTTTACAAACGGGCCTTTACGGCGCGGGCTGATATTATGAATAGCATGGGCGAATATTTCTTTACCGGTTCCGCTTTCTCCAGTTATTAAGACTGTTGAAATAGTACGGGCAGCTTTGGCAGCAAGCTCTTTTTGTACCAGCAACCCTTTGTTCGATCCTATAATGCTGTCCAAATAGTACTGGGCGGTGCCATGCTTATACTGCTCAACCATTTGTCCCCAGGTTCGTTCCTGGCGGTAGGCTGGAATACCTTTAACAATCATACCTATAGTCCGGTCGTAACGTATTACCGGCAGGAAAACTAGTTCTAATAACCTTCCTTGAAGGTTAATTATTTCGCCAGCTATGGGTTTTGCTTTACTCATAGAATCATTTATGCTTGTACGAGGAATAAGCGA
>CAZUFR010000198.1:0-3024 GCA_964619655.1 uncultured Syntrophomonas sp.
ACATATGAGTAACGGACTGCTAGGAACTATATATTTGCTAATTGCATGCCTACCTGCCTTTCTAATTTTTTTGTACCGTAAACAGTACCAGGATAAAAGCCTTAATCTGGTCATTACTGTCATGTGCGCTCTGCTTACTGAATGGGTGCTGTGTAATGCGATAATGCACTTCTGTCGGGCCGACTACGTAATAATTTTCTGGCATGAGGCTAAATACATCGGCATCGCCTACATTCCGGTTTTAGTTTTAATGTTTGCCCTGGAATACACCTCCATCAAGCTACCGCTCATAAGCAATAAACCCGGTTTACTCTTCATCCTGCCTACTATAACGGTGTTAATAATAGCTACCAACCCGTTCCACCATCTTTTCCGTGCCTCATTAATTGTTGCTGCCGGTCAAGTAGTTAAAGTTCACAGTGAAAATGCCTGGTGGTACAACGTACACGCCTTCTACAGCTATACATTGATAGGACTCACGGTATTACTGTTTCTAATTGACTTTCTCCGCCAACCACGGGTATACAGAAGAAGGCCCGGCTTGATAATGTTAGGCATTACCGTACCCACCTTTATAAACTTTCTCTTTGATTCCGGCTTTATTAACATGAAATTACCGGTGGAAACTACCCCTCTGGCCTTGATACTATCCATGCTCTTTGTCTATTATGCGCTTTTCATTTACCGCCCGGTGAGAATAATACCCCTTGCTCGAAATATAGTCGTGGAGAATATGGACAACCCGCTTATCCTTATAGACAACAATGATACGATTCTGGATATTAACCTGGCTGCATCCAGACTACTGAAGAACTCGCGCCATCGTGTAATCGGTCAATCTGCGGAGGATTTTCCCCTTAATTGGTCCAACTTCCTATCCAGGCTACCGGCTGAGACCGCAGAGGATGAGATATTGACTATATTGGAAAACGAGGGAGAGAGATTTTACAAATTGTCGAAGGTGGTACTTAACGATAAGAAGAACAAGCCCATCGGTAAACTAATAGTACTTACCGATATCAGCGATTTGAAAAGAGCTATGATGAGTTTGGAATATCTGAATATGCACGACCAGTTAACCGGGCTAAAGAACCGAGTATATTTCGAAACCCAGTTGCAGCAAATGGACCGGGAAGCAAACTATCCTCTCGGTATTATCATTGGTGATGTTAATGGGTTAAAACTAATTAATGACGCCTTTGGCCACGAAAGCGGAGATTTACTGTTAAAAGAGGCGGCCGCCACAATTTTAAACACCTGTCCGGAACAAAGCCTGGTTGCCAGGATAGGCGGCGATGAATTTGCCATAATAATACCCGATAGCTCTGAAGACGAGATTGTTCAATTGATTCAAGCAATACGGAAAAACTGTTTAAGAGTAAGCTCGCTTCCAGCCCCACTCAGCATTGCCTTTGGCTTTGCTATAAAAACTGAGGTGGGGCCTGGTATTAACAGTATAATGAAACAGGCTGATGAACATATGTACAAACTGAAAATGCTGGAAAGCCGCAGTATTAGGGGCACTCTTATAACTACCCTGCAAAAAGCACTGGAGGAAAGGAATATTGAAACTATGGAGCATATGGAAAGAACCAGGAAACTGGCGGTAAACCTGGGGATAAACATTGGTCTTCCCGATTATTTATTAAATGACCTTAGTCTTCTAGCTATATTACACGACACCGGAAAACTAGGGATTCCCGATGAGATTCTCCTAAAACCGGGGCCACTAAATGCTGCCGAGTGGGAGGTTATGAAAACCCATTCCGAAAAAGGCTACCATATTGCCTCCTCTATACCAGAAATGATATCCATTGCGGAAGCTATACTCCATCATCATGAACACTGGAATGGGAAGGGTTATCCGTATGGATTGCGTGGGTTAGACATCCCTCTCCTTTCGAGATTGATAAGTATTGTTGATGCTTTTGATGTCATGACTCATGATCGTCCTTACCATCGGGCCATAAGCCAGGCCGAGGCCCTGGAGGAAATTCGTTCCTGCGCCGGCAGTCAATTTGACCCTGAACTTTGTAGAGTATTTATTAAGATGAAAACAGATAGCCTCTTAGAAGAGCTGAATGCAGATTTGACAACGGTATAAATGTAGGTCTTACAAAAAGGTTCTCTGCAGCCAGTTTAAGGTAAGATCTTCTCGCTCTTTAATATATTGGGTAAAACGGTGGTCCGCGTCGGAAATGATATGCAGCTCGGTATGCTGGGTGTTTTCATAGATGTAGAGGGCATTGGCCGGGTCAACTACCTCGTCTGCAGCGCCGTGAATGACAAGGGTTGGATAGGCAGCAAGTTTTTGCAGATAATTTTTCATATCATGATGAGCAAAGTCTTCTATAAAAGAAGGTTTTAGCCGGAAACTACCGGCCTCATCCTTGATTTCCAGTTCCTCGCCGGCCTGCAGGCGGTCAAACTCCTCCACTATGCCCGAAAAGGTCTCGTAAAGCTTGACCGGTGTAGACCAGAAGATATAACCCGCCACTTTTTCGTCATCAGCGGCGGCGGCCAATACCGTACTCCCCCCGAAACTGCGCCCCAACAGTATCACTGGTCGGTTGTAGTTTGAGTCTATGTAATCGATAACCCGACGCAGGTCACTTACCTGGCTGGAAAGATTAATATCAGCAAAATCTCCATCACTAGCTCCACTACCGCAAAAATCAAAGGCCAGTACTCCCAAGCCCAGTTTATTTAACTTTTCGGCAAAGGTAAATATGCGACCACTGTTTTCTTTGGCCCCCCGGAAACCGTGGCAAATTATCAAGATATAGCGGCAGTCACCTTCCGGCATAAATCTATAAGCTGCCAGTTTACCCTGCCCGCCCCCAATAATACTAATATTCTCCACTTCTGACCTCCCTGGTACTACATCGGTTTTTTAGGCTTTCTCTGTTCATCCGATTCATAACGTACCCGGTTTCTGCATATATCACATATAAATGTCGGGGCTTTTTCCTGGTTAAGTAGTTTAGGATAATCCTGGTGGTCTTCAGCTACATCCTCAGTCTT
>CAZUFR010000199.1:0-3022 GCA_964619655.1 uncultured Syntrophomonas sp.
CTCTATAAGATGATACAGCTATTATATAGCATAATGGTAAAAACTTACAATTATTAAATTATTCAAATAAAATAATATATTGAAGTAGCTGTATGCATGCAAAAACCGGCGAGATGCTTAATGCCTTCTCGCCGGTTTTTCTATTAGCGTTATACTTCGTAAAAACTTATTCCCAGTAAACCGGGACCGGTATGCACTCCTAGAGCAGGGCTGATATCTGAGGTAACCAATTCTTTGATATTAGGTAATTGGCGTAATCTCTCCACCAATTTTTCAAATTCTTGTGATGCCCCGCCATTGAGAACTGCCAGTTTAATCTGTTTTTCTTTCACATTGTTTTCTACAATTTCGACCAGCTTTTCGATGGATTTGAGACGCCCCCGGGCTTTACAATAGGTAAAGTAATCACCTTCCCGGTCCACCGATATAACAGGTTTAAGGTGCAAAAACTGACCTAGCATGCCGGCCACGCGACCGATTCTTCCACCCCGGCGCAGGTATTCCAGGGTTTCAATAATATAATATACTTCAACTTTGGACTGAATACGTTGCAGGCTTTCCACCACTCGTTCAAAGGATAATCCGTCAGCAATATTACGGGCTGCATCCAGCACTATCCAACCGGTTCCCATGGATAGGGTTTTGGTATCCATTACATAAATCTTCAGGTTTTCAAAGTCACGGGCTACCATCTTTACCGACTCAACCGTTCCGGAAAGGCCGCTGGAAATATGCAGTGCCAGGACATGGGTAAAGCCTTCACGACGTATCTGCTCAAAGGCTTCTGAAATCTCATGTCGAGTGGGCATGGCAGTGGTAGGTATTTCATCTGGCATGCGGTGGTAAACCTCATTCGGTTGTATATCTACCCCATCAGCGTATTCTTGTCCCGGATAAATGATTTTAGCCGGTAATACTTTAATAGCAAATTTCTGAATAATCTCCTGGGGTAGATCACACATACTGTCAACTATCAGGGCAATTTTTTCCTTCAATCCCTCAGCTCCCATCAACAAAGAATATCATTCGTAAAGGTACAGCTAGATTATAGCACTTCGTTTTTAGCCAGTATACCCATTATTACCAATTGTTAAAAAGATGATACCCTGGGAAATTCAAGGCTAGCCAGTTTTACCAGTAAACACTACCGTATGCTTGACATGAAAACAGCTTGCAGTTAAAATTGACCTGTAAAGTATTTTACCTTTACACTTGGAGAGAATAGTTATGCTGGAAAAAAGAAGCCATATTGTTTTCCTAAATGATTTTTACGGTCCTTTGTTGACCCCAAAACAGCAGGAGGCCATGAGTCTTCATTATGAAAATGACTGGTCTCTGTCCGAAATTGCTGAACATATGCAAATTACCCGGCAGGCTGTTCATGATATATTAAAAAGGGCCGAAGTGGCCCTGCAGGAATATGAAAATCGGCTGGGATTGGCCGGTCGCTTTCTTAAGACGCGCCAGCGCCTGCAGGAAGCGTGTGCTTTATTGGAGAATCCATCTGAAGAAGGTAATACAGGGAAAGCCTTGCTGATACTACAGGAAATAAGCGATATGCTTTAACCCATAAAGGAGAGGTAGCATGGCATTTGAAGGTTTATCAGACCGCTTACAAGATATATTCCGTAAGTTGCGGGGTAAAGGAAAAATAAACGAAGAAGACGTAAAGGTGGCCATGCGGGAAGTACGTCTGGCATTGCTGGAGGCTGACGTAAATTTTAAAGTAGTAAAAGATTTCGTTAGCCGGGTACGCGACCGGGCAGTGGGGCAGGAAGTTCTCCAGAGTCTTACTCCGGGGCAGCAGATTGTCAAGATTGTCTATGATGAGATGATGGAATTGATGGGGGGCTCGGAAAGCAAGCTTAACCTGTCCCGTTCTCCCAGCATTATTATGGAAGTTGGTTTACAGGGCTCAGGCAAAACTACCACGGTTGCCAAGCTGGGTAAAAGATTAATTAAACAGGGACGGCGCCCTCTTTTTGTTGCCTGTGACGTTTACCGGCCGGCAGCTATTAAACAACTACAGGTACTGGGAGAACAAGTTGATATACCGGTTTTCTCTATGGGTCAGGCTAATCCGGTGGATATTGCGCGGGCTTCACTGGAATATGCCCGCAGCCATAACCGGGATGTTATTATCCTGGATACCGCCGGGCGTTTGCATATTAACGAAGAATTAATGAATGAGCTCAAAGAAATTAAAGCAGCAGTGCAACCGGATGAGATACTGCTGGTAGTCGATGCTATGACTGGTCAGGATGCAGTTAATGTAGCAGAGAGCTTTAATAAGGAACTGGGATTAACCGGAGTGGTACTTACCAAGCTGGACGGTGATACCCGTGGTGGTGCGGCTCTCTCGGTCAAAGCCGTCACCGGCTGTCCTATCAAACTGGTAGGTGTGGGTGAAAAACTGGATGCTCTGGATGTGTTTTATCCTGACCGCATGGCATCACGCATACTGGGTATGGGAGATGTTCTCAGTCTGGTAGAAAAAGCTCAGGAAACCTTTGATGCCAGTAAGGCCAAGGAAATGGAACGTAAAATTCGGCAGCAGGAATTTACCCTGGAGGATTTCCTGGAGCAGATGCAGCAGGTCAGATCTATGGGTCCGCTGGAAGATTTGTTGGGTATGATTCCCGGCATGGGTAAGCAGCTAAAAGGCGTTAAGCCCGATTTTGATGAAAAGGAAATAATCCATGTAGAAGCGATTATTAAGTCCATGACCCCGGATGAACGCCGTAACGCTACCTTAATAAATGGTAGTCGTAAAAAACGTATTGCCCGGGGTAGCGGAACCAAGGTTCAAGAAGTAAATCGTTTGTTAAAACAGTTTGAAGAATCGCGTAAGCTAATGAAACAATTTGCTGATATGGGTAACCGTAAGGGTAAAAAGGGTGGCATGCCACCTATAAAATTTCCCTTTTAAATATAAGGTTAAAAATTTCTAATAGCTTATTTATCAATAAAGGAGGTGAATAGATGGCAACGAGAATAAGACTGAAAAGAATGGGAGCCAAGA
>CAZUFR010000200.1:0-3013 GCA_964619655.1 uncultured Syntrophomonas sp.
ATGGGTCTGCCCCTACAATTTATCAACACTGCGGTGGTACCCTGTTATATTTACAGTTCCAGACTGGAAATAAGTTTTAAATTCGCTATCGACTGGGCCTTAATTTTGCCCGGGGAAATAGTGTAAAGAACATTTCCAATATAAAGTACCCGGTTAATGTTATTATCGCTATCATACCAGTAATCTCCGGCTTTTTGATAATCCGCAGGCTCCAGATGGCTTATCCTGCCTTTGTACTTAAGTCCATTTTTCAAATCAATATTATAGATGTAGGCTCCCTGGAAACTGAAGGACCCATAAGCGGGAGAGGTATTGGCCTTGTCTTTTACCCCCGGTGTTTTTTCCATAAGGGTAACCGGGAAGGCCATCAAGTTCTTCTCTTTAGAAAATAGCAATGCTTTATGATTATTTAGAATCTCGGAGTCAGTTCCCCGGTCGCCGATAACCACTTTTGACATTTCTACCGGTTGACTGACATTGGTGACATCAAAAATGGCAATCTTGAGTCCCTGGTAGAAAGCCTGCGGTTCACCATCCCAGCCTTTCATTTCCACGGTATCTTTACCGAAACCAATAATGTGGTTTTCATCATAGGGGTGCAGGTAATCACTGTATCCAGGTATTTTTAATTTGCCCAGTATTGCCGGTTTTTGCGGGTTTTTCAGGTCAATAACAAAGAAGGGGTCTACGTTTCTAAAGGTCACCATATAGGCCCGGTCACCCATGAAGCGGGTGGAGTATATTTTTTCACCGGGGGCAATGTTCTCCACTTTACCGGCTAGCTTAAGTTCGCTGTTGAGAACATAGATATGGTTTTTAGAGATGTCCTGACCGCTGCTCCATACCTCGCCGGTGGTGGTAGCTATGCGGAAATAGCCCTTATGTTCATCCATGGAAAACTGGTTTAATATGTTGCCCGGAACTGTACCCCGACTGGTATAGGTGCTGCTGGCCCCCTGCAGGGCAAAACGGTATATTTCCGTCTTGATTTCAGGCCGGGTCTGGGGATGGGCACTGTCTTCCAGCAAAGGCTGCATATGGGGGTAGGAAGTTAGTGCTATATACAGGTTAGAGGTGGAAGCGTAAATGTTATCCCCATTCCCCAGGTAAGTTTTAATATCTACCTTTTGATCCAGGTTATCGGTATTAATTGAAGCCACGATAATATAAGAGCGGTAGACACAGTCGGGGAAATAATTGATTTTATCACAGGATATAGACTTAAACTCCTTGCTAACCGCTGAATCACGATAGGACGGAAGAATTATCGGGTCACCCGGGCGGTAGTAGGGTATACCGTTGTTGCTTATCAGATATAAGCTGGAGCCGATTTTACGGGTTGACAGGCAGTTGCCTTCCAGCTCAATTTCCCGGCTTACAGTTACATTAGTTTTATCTTTAATATTATAAATTATAGCTTTGCAGGTCTGAGGGTTGTATTGGGGTGGGCCAGGATGTATCATCTTTTTTACGTTATTAACCGGTTGAGGGTTATTTTTATAGGAGTCGCCAATTACAATCAGGTGTTTGGCATCAATATAAATATCCCGGGGGTTAAAATTATTGTCAAAGCTAATTTTAGAAACCAGTTTCATCTTATCAGCCGGTACCGCTTTTACTACGCTGAGCTGTTTGCCTTTTAGCGTATAAATATAACTGCCGTCAGTTTTTACTATATCAGCTTCATCTACACCTTGAACCTGAACATTGGTTGCTGAATAGTCAGATTTGTAATTGGCGGTAGGTGCGGCGGGAGCAGGTAGTGCAGCCTGATCAACGGCAACCTCTGCTACACTTTTCTCCATTGCCATCATTCGTCCACCAGATAATCCTTCCTTTTGTAGAACAGCAGAACTGGACAGCAGTTCCTCTAATTTTTCTACTGTTCCTACTACCGGAAGCTGTGGTACCTTATTAACTGTCTTGGGGACCTCAGGCTTTTCTGCCTGGCTGTTAATTGCATAAACTACACCACATATCCCAAATATCATAACCAGCAGTAGCAGGCCTGATAAGAGTAGGTGCTTATTACTTCTAACCCGCATAAAACTCCTCCTTTATGGTTTTAATTCTATTTACGTTAGCAGGTGGAAAAACTTACATGGGGTAAGGGAAGTTAGGGGTTAGGAGTTAGGAAAGTTCCTCGTAACCGAGAACCAAAAACCTGTATAGGCGAAGCCGTGATTCCGGGCCAAGGGGTGTAGGGGCGAACCCGTGTGTTCGCCCGCAGGTTGGCAGTTCATTAGCCGGTAAGGGTAGGGTGCCCCGACGGGCAGACACATGGGTCTGCCCCTACAATCTTCACCCCTAACCCCTATCTCTTGCCCCCTTGCTCTTCACCCTCATTGCTTTGTTTACCCCTGAGCACAGAGGATTAAACAGTAGCAGAGGCGAATAATCATGTTACACAGCTATTTGGGAGGTTTTAACTTGTCAAAAAAACGGTGGACTATTATGTTGCTGCTGCTCTTTTTACTGTCGCTACTGGGTGGTTGCAGCCAAAGCAGCAGTACAGTTAAAGAGCAAAATGTTTTATCATTGGATAATCAAAAAAAGGAGAGTAAAAATGGCCAACTGGAAGTCTGTTTTATAGACTGTGGGCAGGGGGATTGCATTTTAATTAAGAGCCCCACAGGCAAATATATGCTGGTTGATGGCGGTAAAACCGAGAAAGGGAAGAATATCATTGATTTCCTGCGTGGTCAAGGAGTAAAACAACTGGCAGTTGTAGTAGGTACTCATCCCCATTCCGATCATATTGGCGGACTGACGGAAATAATAAATAGCTTCCCGGTAGAAAAAGTTTATCTACCCCGGGTTACTCATAATACCACTACCTTTGAAGCACTACTTAAGGCGATAAAGGGGAAAAACCTGAAGATTAGCACCGCCCGCCAGGGGGTAGAAATTCCTCTGGAAGGAGTACAGGCCGGTTTTATAGCCCCGGTAGGGGAAAACTATGAGGACCTTAATAATTACAGTGCTGTTATCAGAATAGACTATGGCGATAACT
>CAZUFR010000201.1:0-2996 GCA_964619655.1 uncultured Syntrophomonas sp.
TAGGTGCTCTGTTTTATTTCTCTACTCTAACTGAGGTGCCAATTGTAAAGGGGCTTATGGATTTGGGAATGAATCAGGGACCGGCGCTAACGCTTTTATTAGCCGGACCTGCGGTGAGTATTCCTAATCTTTTAGTAGTTAACCGAATTATGGGCTTTAAGCGGACTGCTGCCTACTTTATTTTGGTGGTGGTAATGGCTACCCTGACAGGTTGGCTATATGGGTACTTTTTTGCTTAACAAAGTAAAAAATATTTTGGAGGTAGATATTTATGAAGATTGAAGTACTGGGAACTGGCTGTGCCAAATGCAAACAACTGGAGAAGGATGTATACAATGCCCTGGCGGAGCTGGATGTGGCTGCAGATGTATCGAAAGTGCAGGATATTTCAAAAATCATGGCATACAAGGTTATGGTAACCCCTGCTCTGGTAATAGATGGTGAGGTCAAGGTTGCCGGGCGTCTGCCGCGCAAGGAGGAGCTGCACAAATATATTAAGGGAGAGTAAATATTACAGGAAACAAGGGGATTGTACCCTTGTTTCCTGCAATCCAGCAATAGGAGGCAACATTAATGACATCCAAATTATCTTTCCTGGATCGCTGGCTTACAGTATGGATATTCCTTGCTATGTTGACCGGGGTCGCACTAGGCTACGGTTTTCCCAACTTTGCTGATTGGCTGGACCGATTGTCAGTTGGAACTACTTCCATACCTATTGCGATTGGGCTCATCGTAATGATGTATCCGCCACTGGCACGGGTACGCTATGAAGAACTGGGCAAGGTTTTTAAGAACCGCAGAGTCCTGGGGTTATCCTTGTTGCAAAATTGGGTAATAGGCCCGGTGCTAATGTTTGTTTTGGCCATTTTACTTTTGCCCCAATACCCTGAATATATGGTAGGTATTATTCTTATAGGTTTAGCCGGCTGCATTGCTATGGTTATTGTCTGGAATAGTCTGGCTGACGGCGATAATGAGTATGCTGCTGCTCTGGTAGCCTTCAATTCGATCTTTCAGGTGATATTCAGATCCAACAAAATTATTTTACGACGTTTTGTGTCTCAAGAAAGGAATGGTTATAAATGAATGGAAATAACAATCCAGATGGTTGTTCCTGTGCTCCGGGATGTTGTGGAAGAATACCGGATAAAACAGTAAATAAAAGGAAAATCACCATTGACTTCCTATACCTGGATTTAAGTGTATGTACACGTTGCCAGGGTACGGATACGGTCCTCGATGAGGCTTTGACCGAAGTTTCCAATGTACTTCAAGCTACAGGAGCTGAAGTGGTATTAAATAAAATCAATGTAAATAGTGAAGAGTTGGCTGTAGCTTATAAATTTATAAGTTCTCCGACTATTCGCGTAAACGATCTTGATATTCAGATGGAAGTAAAGGAGAGTCTCTGCGAATCTTGCGGGGACTTATGCGGGGATGAAGTTGATTGTCGGGTCTGGGTTTATCAGGGTAAGGAATATACGGTCCCCCCAAAAGGAATGATTATTGAGGCAATCCTTAAGGAAGTATACGGAGGTAGTCAGGGCAGAAATGTTATAGAACAAGAATATGTCGTACCCGAAAACCTGAAACGTTTCTATTCTGCTATGGAAAGAAATTAGTAAGTAGCATTAGAAAACGGGAGGAGAGTGCAGGTTGCATCTAAATGATTTAATGACTACCTTAAAATATTTTCTAACCATAAGTCTGGAATTAGTAGTTTTATTTGTTGCTATTTCGTTTTTGGTAGGATTGATTCAGGAATTTATTCCAGACGAAAGGATTAGAGGAGTGTTACAACGACCTCGCAAAGTCATTGGTAATATGTTGGGAGCGTTTTTTGGTGCTTTAACACCCAGAACACGTTGTTTCCAAAGTGGAGTTTCATCCATATCCATAGTATTCATAGTTAATGTACCCAGGTCTATTGCCATGGGACCGGATGGTGCAGGTGTACAGCAAGCATCTGTTACAGGTGCGCAGCATGATTTATTGGGGGAGCCGGTGCTAGCATACCGGAAGTTACTTTATTAGCTAGCATATTTAAACCTCGATTGGTGGTAGCCTTTGTTATTACTATATTAGTGATTGCCTGTATTACCGGATATATTTTCAATCTCGCTTTGTAAATCCACCTGCCCTCGCTGACGCTATGTAGGATGACTCCGAGGAGGCCTTTGTTTGTTATAATAGATAAACAATTACTAGTATGTTGAGTATCTGGAGAAAGTTTAACAATGAAAAGGAGCTGCCATGATAACTATAACTATTCCTGACGGAGAAACATTTCAACTGCAGCATTTAGTTCTGGACATGAATGGAACCCTTACGGTTGATGGCTTATTGCCGGAAGGGGTATCCCAACGAATTGAAAAGTTAAAGAACGAAATGGACATTTATTTGCTAACTGCCGATACATTTGGAACGGGAGCCAAAGTAGCCCAAGAGTTAGGAATTAAGATGTTTACTGTAAGTTCTGACCATGGCACCAAAGATAAGGCGGATTTTGTGTCATCGTTTGAGTTGTCCGAAGTAGTGGCTGTAGGTAACGGTAATAACGATGTGGAGATGTTTAAGCTGGCCCGGCTGTCCATAGCTATTATTGGTGAGGAAGGGTGTTCGATAGCAACTTTGACCAATGCAGATATTGCGGTTACCCATATTAACCATGCGCTTGATTTATTGATTAATCCATTACGTCTGATAGCAACATTGCGCAGGTGATGATAATAATATAGCTCGATATTTCGGTCAAGGTAAGCCTGGAAGATAATGTAGAAGAATTACAAAATATTAGGAAACGCTATATTGGGGGCTGCTGGTGAAGCAACTACTTATTGAACAAGCGATGAAAAGGCGATAGACAATATAGCTCTTCTTGATACGGACTCCGTTGACGTATAATTTTTCACATGTTACTATACAATTAATAAAGGAATTGCCGCTTTTGGCTTGGCGGCTAGTCCGAAATCTTTCCAGAAACCGCCTTACTC
>CAZUFR010000202.1:0-2995 GCA_964619655.1 uncultured Syntrophomonas sp.
CTCAGCCTCTTTTCCCCAACCCCCGGTAGTACTCACCTGTTTTTGTACAATATTGCTTACGGCTTGCTCCACGGTTTGGCCTCTGAGTGGCATATCCTCAATAGTGTTCTGCCCCATGGCATCATTGGTTTTTATGCTGATTACCCGATCCCAGCGGTTTAATCCCAGATTTATTCCCGGTGAAATATGGGCCCAGGCACTCACCCTACAAAAATCCAGACTACCCAGAATAATTACTAAAAAAATAGCAGCTGCGGTAGCGTATTTAACCATGGAGTAATTTCGCACCTTAAAGAATTGCCCTACAGCTAAGGGTTCCCGTGTTTTGATTTTCTTGTACTCCCCTCCCGGAAGCAAAACGACGGCCCAACCATCACCGGCGTCAAGTACCAATCCTTTTTCTTCAGCCATTTTTATTCTCCTTCCTCTGCGGTTCTATGTAAGCTTTTAAGGTCGGCAGGTCGTAAACTGCCACCAGAACGGAAGCGATAATGTATTTTCTATAGCGGTCAACCGTTTTGCGATTTACGGCATACTTTCTTTCCAGTAACTTAAGAGGAATTGTTTTATTCTTCAGTAACAGACTGATGACTTCCTCATCTCCGGCTATTAACCAGGCAATAGCATTGGCTTTATCCCTGGCCCGAGCTTGTTTAGGCCCGTTATCCACCAGATCTCTAAAATCTATTTCAAACTCATTAAGTAAGATTCTAAACCTGTGTATTTCCTCCTGCCTGCTTATGTCATCCAGTATTTCTTCAACCTGATTTTCTTTTACTGTGGCTATTTCGTTATATTCTTTTTCCGGCAATACCGCCATCGGAACCGGGCGGCGTTTTTCCCGGCGCTGATGATCAATAACACGACTGCGAACTACCTGGGCTAGATAAAATAAAATACTGCCCCGCTGAGGATTATATTTCTCAAAGGCTTCAATTAAAGCCAGCCTGGTAATACTGGCCTCTTCATCAAACTCATTTATGTATTTCCCACAGGTTTTGGAACTTACGCGCAGACAAAAGGGCATAACATTGCTATAGAAATCGCTTAGTGCTGCCTTATTACCAGAGTGGTAGTCCTGCCAGGTATGTCGTGCTATGGTCTCCAGCTCATTGTTTCTGGATACTTGCATATCTATCCTCCTGAGGACTGTTATGTTAATATCACCATTGTTTGCTTACAATCCATTTAACCTAATTATAACCTTAAGCATTTACACCATATATTGTTGTTTCAAACATATATACGTAAGCTGTTTTAAAAAACCGGGGTGAGACCCCTCGTCATTGGATCTATTTTTTTAATGCAGATGTCTATGTAACATAAGGAAGCCCTAGTGAATATCGTATATTGTAGGTTAAGTGGCATTTAAACCCATTGTAGACAATTTTTATTACAAATGTCCACAGCCTAAATTAATATAAGGAGGATAGGTTTATAATGGAAAAAGCTTTTGAAGTTCTGAAAGACCCTGAATTTATGGAAAGGTTTGGAATCGATGTTGATTCCCGCGGTACCGTTATACACGATATCTGTGTCCAGGATGTAAAGTATACCTGTACCCAAGACATTGACCTGTACGTGCCCATTCCTGCCACAGGGGACGGTCTGGTTCCTGGAAGCTGTAGGGGTGAACTAATACCGATAACTCCTGATATGAGTTGTGCTGTAAGTGTTATTTGTGCGGAAGAAAGCTTAAAACCGAGCTGCCTGGGCGTGGATATCAGAGTCGGATTTCAAATTGTTCTAACCCCCCCACCCAACGCCAACCTTTGTCCAACTTTGGTGATAAACCACTACCATGATTTTGAATGCACTACTTTTTGTCCATTCCCCAGTGGCAGACCAATTAGTGGAAATGATGTTCGCACTGCCCTGCAAAAAATTGATGGGTCTTGTGTTGTAGTTAAGGATCTTTGCTGTCATATAGATGATGGGCAGTGCAGCCGGGTTCATATTACCGGGATACTAATCGACAAACTTTGGAAACACGATAACCTTTATGTATTAGGTATTGCCCTCGGGGGAGTTACTGTATCCCAGGAATTCCCCGAACCGCACAAAATTGGTGAATGCACCCCCTGCCCCGGGCCCGCAAACAATACCAGGTGTGGTTGCTAATATAGTAGTAAGGGGTGAGGCGTGAGAAGTTGTAGGGGCAGACCCATGTGTCTGCCCATCCGGGGACCAGGAGTATCTGGTTATTCCAGAAGGAGACCGTGAGGTCTCCTTTTTCTATTGGCGGTTCGGATTAACCAGCTATGGCCGGAAACCTTTAACCCCTCACTCTAAACAATTAATCAAGTTTAAAAAACGAAGTTATTTACAAGATAACTTCGTTATCAACGCCTATTTCTGTATTAACATTTATATTTTCCCCGCATATATTAAGGGTGTAAACATAAATGATTTTATTTTACGGGAATTGATTTCCTTCGTTTCTTGTAAAACACAGGAGGTGAATAAAGCTATGCGTATATCATTCCGTAATTCTAATTATATAGCAACTCTTAGCCAGCCCAAGACCAACCAGAATATAATAGACGACCTTATTCAACCGAATGACCTCTTACCGTCTAACCATCCAATCTTAAAGTACGTCACCAGCAAAGCCATCATCCGACCATCTCTTGCAGCAGATGATAGCAATTTTTATGAGGCTAATGATGAAGAACTAACCGTATTTGATGGAGATGATGAGGAGCTTATATTTGATGAGGAAGATGACGAACTTACGGTATTTAATGAGGAAAACATTACTTCTGATGAAGATGAAAACCCTGCCCGTTCAACGATACTTGACGAAGAAAGTACAGCTCCTGACCCCGTTTTAACGGTCCAGGATGAAAACCCAACTGATGATGGAAATAACACCACCGTCTCAACCTTTTTCTGGCATAATCCTTTTTTCAATGAGATATCACGGTCATATTTTCAACAATGTTCATATTGGAATAAATAGTAGTGACAGGGGGACGGGGTTGTTGACAACATT
>CAZUFR010000203.1:0-2989 GCA_964619655.1 uncultured Syntrophomonas sp.
TCCCCATAGGTAAAAAAGGATTGAGCGATAAGGCCCAATCCTTTTAAAAATAACTTGCTTATTCGCCTTCGGTTGCCTCGGTCTCTTCGGCTTCAGTACCTTCGCCCTCGCCTTCTCCTTCAACTTCCTCTTCGTCAGTAATTAAAGTTGGAGCCAGCACAGTAGCTACCAGTGTATCCATATCAGTAAGTATTTCTACATCTGCCGGTACCTGCAAATTAGCTACCGTAACCTTATCCCCAATTTCCAGAGCAGCTATATCATAGACCAGGGTTTCAGGAATATCCTGGGGCAGACAAGAAACCTCGATTTCTTTAGCACCCGTTTGCAGAATACCACCTTTTTTCATAATCTCTTCTTCACCAACTATGGAAATACCCACGGTACTATTTATTTTCTCATCTAGCCTTACTTCCCAGAAGTCAACATGGATCAGCTGCCCGGTAATAGGATGCCGCTGTACTTCCCGGACTACCACCATTAAGCCGGTATCCCCGTCTATTTCCAGGGAGAATAGGCCCCTGGAGCCGTGAACCTGGAACATACGGAAAAGCTGTTTCGATGCTAGGGATATGGCTTGATTTTCTATTCCTTTACCATATACCGTTCCAGGCACTAATCCGCTCCTCTTCAGCTCTTTTAGATAGCCCCTGGTCTTTATATCGCGTTTTTGGCAGCTTATTTTCTCTGCCTGCGCCATTATTATCACTCCTTAATCAACCTGCTTAACCAGGCTGCTTTTAATTATCAAGTAGTTATTATACCAGTTTACCCTTATTATGTCCAAAACTACTAACCTTCAAAAAGTTTGCTTACGGACAGGTCTTCATGAATCCTAAGAATGGCCTCACCTATTAGCGGAGCCACCGAGAGAACTCTCAGATTAGGGAGTCTTTTTTCCTCGCCCAGGGGAATGGTGTTGGTTACTACAATTTCTTCAAAGGGCGCGCGAGCAAGCCTGTCTATAGCTGGGCCGGAAAAAACCGGGTGAGTACAGCAACCATAAACCTTTAATGCTCCCTTTTCTTTCATGGCTTCTGCTGCCATACACAGGGTACCGGCAGTATCAATAATATCGTCAATAATTATGACTGATTTACCTTCTACGTCTCCGATAATATTCATTACTTCGGATACATTAGGTTCCGGTCGGCGCTTGTCCACTATGGCCAGAGGTGCCCCCAGTTTTTCAGCCAAATCGCGAGCTCTGGTAACTCCTCCGACATCAGGAGAGAGAACTACAGAAGTTTCATTCAGTCCCTGGGTCTTCAAATACTCGGCTATAGTCGGTACTCCAGGGAGATGGTCAACTGGTATGTCAAAAAAACCCTGAATCTGGTTGGCATGTAAATCTACTGCAACTACCCGCTGGGCACCAGCTTCAACTATCAGGTTGGAAACCAGTTTGGCGGTAATCGGGTCACGGGCCTTGCTTTTACGGTCCTGGCGGGCATATCCATAATAGGGAATCACCGCATTAATACGGGAAGCTGAAGCCCGCCTGAAAGCATCAATCATTATGAGGAGTTCCATCAGGTTATCATTAACTGGTGAACAGGTTGGCTGTACTACAAAAACGTCTACTCCACGTACACTCTCGTCAATAACACAGTTAATTTCACCATCGGAAAAACGCGATACTTTAGCATCACCCACTGGCATCCCGAGGTATTTCGCTATTTCTTCGGCTAGACAGGGGTTAGCATTTCCGGTAAACAGTTTCATCCTCCACCTGGATGCTTTCATTTTTTTAACCTCCTAATAATTTTTGTCCCTTACTCTCCTGTTCTCGCTCCCAAAGTTATTCCCCGGGCTTACTTTTTCTCCTGATATGTTTTTGTTCGGCCCGTTCTACGGCCAGGGTGTGAGCGGGGATATCACGGGTAATGGTAGACCCGGCTCCGGTTATGGAATTTTCACCAATGGTCACCGGCGCTACCAGATTAGTATTACTGCCGATAAATACGTGGTCTTCCAATATAGTTCGAGATTTCTTCTTACCGTCATAGTTGCAAGTAATAGTGCCGGCGCCAATATTAACTTCTTTTCCTAAAAGGGCATCCCCTACGTAACTAAGGTGAGGAATTTTACTCCCGGCTCCAATAATAGATTTTTTTATCTCAACAAAATCGCCCACTTTAACATTCTCCTGTAAATCAGCCTCAGGTCTAAGATAGGCAAAAGGTCCGATATTGCAGTGATTACCTATACGGGCTTCTTTTATTCGTGAACTCTCGATTACTACATCATTACCTATGGAGGAATCATTTATGCGGGTGTAAGGCCCAATAGTACAATTCTCCCCAATAACAGTCTGTCCCTCAATGATGGTAAAGGGGTAAATAACTGTATCTATGCCAATTTTCACAGCACTATCGATAAAGGTTGTATCCGGAGCCATAATAGTGACCCCGTTTTTCATCAGTTCGTAGTTATGTCTCTGCCTAATTATGGCTTCAGCTGAAGCCATCTGTATCCGATCATTAATCCCATGAATCTGGTCTACTTCATCCGTGGCCAGTACCGCCACTTTATGTCCATCGTTTTTCAATATAGGTAGAACATCAGTAAGATAGTATTCTCCCTGGGCATTACTGCGCTCAACCTGGGAAAGTGCTGCAAATACAGCTCCGGCCTGAAAGCAGTACATACCGGTGTTAATTTCTGCTATTTCCTTTTCTTCCGGGCTGGCATCCTTTTCTTCGACAATGCGCTCCAATCCTCCATCGGCCTGGCGAATAATGCGCCCATAGCCATACGGGTCAGGGAGCAGACCGCTGAGAACGGTAGCCCGAGCTTGTTGCTGCTGGTGGAAATTAAGTAGTTTTTTTAAGGTTTTCCCTTCTAAAAGCGGAGTATCTCCGGCTAAAACTAGCAAAGTATTGGTCGGGTCAATACTACCCTGGGCCTGCATCAGGGCATGACCGGTACCCAGTTGCTGTTCTTGCACTACAAAACGCAGATTTTCGCCCGCTAAAGCCTCTTCTAC
>CAZUFR010000204.1:0-2974 GCA_964619655.1 uncultured Syntrophomonas sp.
TTAGACGAGCCCGGAGTAAGCAAATGATAAAGACTCTTTTTTTTGATAATAATGCTGTAATGTTACTGAATCAGAGCCAGTTACCAGATAAGGTCAAATACCTAAGGTGTGAGACCGTAGAAGAAGTAGCCGATGCAATAAGAAAACTAAAAGTTCGGGGAGCGCCGCTTATAGGTGTAACTGCGGCTTTTGGCCTGGCTATGGCTATGGCTAATTATCAGGGAGAACCGGCAGCAATACACAATTATTTTGAGCAGGCCCGGGCTACCCTGGCCTCTACCCGCCCTACCGCAGTAAATCTCTTCTGGGCTTTGGAAAGAATGGAAAAGGTTTTTATACAGGAGTCGTTAAACCAGGCCCACCCGAAGCAAATAGGAGAGCGACTCAAGCAAGAAGCCATTAGGATGTATGAGGAAGATATAGCTATAAATCGGGCTATAGGTCAATATGGGCAAACCCTGTTATCAGAAGACGCCCAGGTAATGACTATATGTAATGCAGGAGCACTGGCTACCTGTGGCTATGGTACTGCCCTGGGTGTAATCCGGGCTGCGGCTGACCAGGGTAAAATCAACAAAGTTTGGGCCTGTGAGACCAGACCAGTTTTACAGGGAGCTCGCCTTACGGTGTGGGAACTAATGCAGGATGAGATTCCGGTTACTCTCATAAGTGACAATATGGCCGCCTACGTTATGCAATTGGGACAGGTCAATGCAGTAATAGCAGGTGCCGACCGTATAGCCGCCAATGGCGATAGCGCCAATAAAATAGGTACCTATGCTCTGGCGGTTTTGGCATCCTATCATAAGATTCCATTCTATATTGCTGCTCCCCTTTCCACTTTGGATTTAAAAAGCCTTTCCGGACGCGATATACCGGTAGAACAGCGTCCTCCCGAAGAAATACGTGAGTTTCGTGGTATGTATTTTACCGTGCCGGAAGTTGAAGTATTCAACCCGGCTTTTGATATAACGCCCCATCATTTAATTACCGGAATAATTACAGAAAAAGGAGTCTTTAAATCTCCTTACGATATAGCCTTTGAAGGTGTGAGGAGTATGTTGTAGGGGCGAACCCATGTGTTCGCCCGGAGTTGGCAGCTATGATGGGTTAATAGGAAAATAAGTAAACTAAGGAAGTGAACAAGCAAATGCGGTATTTGGAAGAAAGACAGGCGGTATTAAACTGTGCCCGGGAAATATATTCCTCCGGCATGGTTACCGGGACCTGGGGGAATGTCAGCGTAAGGGTAGCAGACAAAAAGCTTATGATAATAACCCCCAGCGGTATGGATTATGAAACCCTGGAATCGGAAGACATGGTACTATTGGACTTTAATGGCCAGGTGGTAGAAGGAAAATACCAGCCTTCCATCGAAACCTCATTACACCTGGGAATTTACCAGCAGCGCTCTGATATTAATGCTGTGGTTCATGTTCACAGCCCTTATGCCGTTGCCTTTGCGGTAGCCCGGAACAACATTCCGGTAATATTGGAAGAGACTGCTCAGGTGGTAGGACACGAGGTGGAGGTAGCCAGCTATGCCCATTGTGGTTCGCAACAGCTAGCGGATATAGCGGTACAGGCCCTGGGTGACAATAAAAAGGCTCTGCTGCTAGCCAACCATGGGCTGATTGCCCTGGGTAAAGATATCACTGAAGCCTTAAAGGTATCCTATATTGTTGAAAAGACTGCCATGATTAGCATATATGCCAGCATACTGGGGACGCCACATTCCCTGTCCCCGGAAGATGTTTCCTTCCTTAACCAGAGCTTTAAGAGCTATGGGCAGAAAAAATAATGTAAGAGGGGGCTAACCGGTGAGGATTCTATTGGATAATATTGGTTTAATACCGATGAGCGGGGAGAAGGCTTATATGGAAAAGGCTTATCTCATAATTGAGGGGCAGTATATCAAGGAAGTGGGAGAAGGCTCAGCTCCCGCTGGTGATTATGACCAGGTAATTGATGGTCGTGACCAGGTGGTATTGCCCGGGTTTATCAATACTCATACCCATGCTGCCATGACCTTGTTACGCGGTTATGCTGATGATATGCCTTTAATGGATTGGCTGGAAAACAAGATATGGCCGCTGGAAGCCAAACTCACCGCTGATGATGTTTACTGGGGAACTATGCTGGCTATAAGTGAAATGATAAGAAGTGGAACCGTCTGTTTTACCGATATGTATTTTTTTATGGATGCTGCTGCCCGAGCTGTTGAAAAAAGCGGCATTAGAGCAGTTCTCTCCCGGGGCATGGTGGGGGTAGGACCGGAAAACGAAATAGCCTTCGCTGAGAGCCGGGAAATGGTAGATAAGTGGCATAATGCATGCAATGGCCGTATTACCTGCAGGCTAGGCCCTCATGCTCCCTATACCTGTCCACCCGATTATCTAGAGCGGGTAATAAACCTGAGCGATGAACTGGGAGTCGGTTTACATATACATATAGCTGAAACTCGGGGTGAATTTGAAGACATCCAACGAATATACGGTAATACACCGGTAGTTCACCTGGATAAGCTGGGACTATTTGAGCGCCCGGTTGTGGCCGCCCACTGTGTTCATGTTACCCCTGAGGATATAGAAATCCTGGCCGCCAAACAGGTAGGAGTAGCCCATAACCCGGAAAGCAATATGAAGCTGGCCAGCGGTATTGCTCCGGTACAGCAGATGCTGGATGCCGGTATAAGAGTAGCCCTGGGAACCGACGGGGCTTCCAGCAATAATAACCTGGATATGCTGCAGGAAATGCGCAGCGCCTCCTATCTACAGAAGGTACATTTGATGGACCCCACTGCCATTCCCGCTTACCAGGCCCTGCAGATGGCTACCATAAACGGAGCTATTGCCCTGGGATTAGACAATGAAACTGGACAATTAAAGCCCGGCTATAAGGCGGATATGATAATTATGAGTTTTAAACAACCCCATATGTTACCGGCATATGACCCCATAGCCAATATCGTCTA
>CAZUFR010000205.1:0-2951 GCA_964619655.1 uncultured Syntrophomonas sp.
ATTACGAAAACTGCCATTCTCCCGGCATAAATCGCGATGTGAACTGATTGCTGATATTTGTCTGCCAGTGATTTTACGTGTGGTTCAGCTACAGAGCCAAGACGCGCATTGGCTTGATAAGTCATACCTAACTCATATACTTTAATGCCCAATCTATATTTGAAATTCTCGGTTTTTTCTAAATATCGGTTGCTCTCCAGAGTGGTTACGAGACCATGCACCGTACTTTTAGGCAAATCAAGTTCCCGACTGATTTCAGAAACGCCCCATTCCTCTTTTCGTTCATCATAAAGGTCCAAAATAGATAGCGCTCTGGATAAAGATCTGCTCACCGAATTTTCCTCCTTAAAAAATTGCCAATCTGCTATTGAGTAATCCTAATTATACCACCATCCTCACCAGTACCGAAAGGAGCAGAATATTAAACCTCTGCTCCTCCCATTTACCAATTATAGCCCGTAAGCCTGAGCCAGGATTTTAACCGGATGGGTAACTTCCCGATCCATTACCTGGAAACCAATATAGAAACGACATACCGGGCACTGGGTCAAAATTACATCTGATACGGTATTATTTATATCCTCTAGACGCGAGGCGCGTATTTTTTCTGCTATTTCGCGGTGTTCCATAAAGTAGGTTCCAGCTCCCCCGCAGCACTGTTCGGGATTATCAAATTCTCTCAGCTTAGCATCTGGTATTTGAGCCAATAGTTGACGTGGTGCATCTTTAACCGTAGGTGACCAGCCACGGTGACAAGGAACATGGTAACTCCATGTAACATCCAACGGTCCGGGGGCTGCCTCCAGGCCTTGATTTTGCAGATAATCAGTTACTTCCCATATCTTAGCAGTCACAGCTGCGATTTTTTCCTGTAGCGGGTCATCGTCTGGCAGACATTTAGCAGCTTTTTCCTTAAACATCATCCCACAGGAAGTACAGTCGGTAACAATGGCATCAACATCCAATTCGGCAAAAAGCTTAATATTGGTTTCGACCATACTTCGAGCACCTTCTAGGTCACCTTCCCCCAGAGCAGGAATTCCACAACATACCTGTCCTTCAGGGATGATCACTTCTATTCCGTTATGGTTCAAAACCTTGACAACTGCTTCACCAGTGTCTGGAAAAATAAAGTTGGTACCACAGCCCACGAAATACGCAACTCGCTTTTTAATTGTGCCTGCCGGGGTATAAGTACCAGAATACATTTTATCAAAAGACTTACTGGCCAGTTGTGGAATCTTTTTGGTTGCTATCCCAAATTTTTGGGCTAAGGAACCTGCTTTGCCCAGCGCCCCGGTCAGGCCCCTTTGGGTCAGCATCTTGCCCATTACAAATTGCTTGATACCGCCGACGCCTTTTTGTCCCATCTTAATTCGGGCGGCAATAATAATGTCGTCAATTGGCACTTTACTGGAACAGGTCTGGGTGCAATTGGTACACAGTAGACAATTATCTAAAATTTCCTGGGCGCGGGGAGTAAATGGAAGGTTTTTATGCATAAGCGTTTCTTTGATGATCAGCAGTCGATTTTTGGCAACCGAGCTTTCACTCTGTTCGGTTAAATAAGATGGACAGGTGGATTGACAATAACTGCAATGTGAACATTTTTCAATTATCATTTCATAGTCTTCCAGTCTAAACATGATTATCACCATCCTCCATCCATATTTTGCCGGGATTCATTATACCCTTGGGGTCAAAGGCTTGTTTAATTCGTTTCATCAGCTCAATTTGAATGTCACCCAGTTCCCAAGCTAAATATTTGGCTTTATGAATACCAATTCCATGCTCACCGGAAATAGTTCCTCCCATCTCTAAACCGGTACGAATCAGTCTATCGATAGCAATTTCAGATTTCTCCAGGGCTTCAGGAGTTACCTGTGGAAATAATACCGAAGGATGCATATTGCCATCCCCGGCATGACCAGCCAATCCAATCATAACCCCTTCCTCCGCAGCAATGGCCTGTACCGCCCGTACCAAATCCGGTAGTTTATTACGAGGTACGGTTATATCCTCAGAATTAGCCCTTTCAAAAATAGTTTGAATAAGCGGATAAACATTAGCCCGGGCTGTCCAGTAAGCTGCCGCCGCTCTCGGGTCTTCAACGAGTCTTACTTCTTTCGCTTTCATATCATGACAAATTTCACTGACTAATTTAGCTTCATATTCAACTTGCGCTTCGGTTCCATCAAAAAACATGAACAGATAACCTTCACCATCAGTAGGAAGTGGTGGGAAAAAGTACTGATTCATAATCGTAATAGCGAGCTTAATGAGAAATTCTAGCATCGCGGGAACGGCTCCACGAGCAATAATTTCGGCTACTATTTCTGCTGCCTGCTCGAGGGTTTCACAAACCACGATGACCGTACGGGTTGCTTCCGGTAATGGTAAGAGGCGCAAATCAACTCCAGTTATAACCCCTAAAGTACCTTCCGAACCGGTCATTAAATGAGTAATATCATAACCGACTGATTGTTTAACAAACTTGCCCCCTGGCGTAATTATCGAACCATCCGGCAGTACGACCTCCAATCCGGTCACATAGTTACCAGTAGTTCCGTATTTTACACCCCTGGGGCCCCCGGCCCGGGTCGCTACATTGCCACCAATGGTACAAACGCTTCCGCTTTGCGGGTCAGGTGGATAAAACAGTTTACGTTTTTCCACCGTATCCTGAAACCTATTTAACACGACTCCCGCTTCCACCCTGGCGGTCATATTGCTACCATCAATTTCTATAATCTGGTTAAGTCGCTTTAGGTCCATGACAATACCACCATGAACCGGTGTACAACCTCCTGCCAAACCACTGCCAGCCCCCCGTGGTGTAACCGGAATTTCCTTTTCAAAAGCATATTTCATTACTTTTGCCACTTCCTCGGTTGTATGAGGTAATACTACTGCATCAGGTATACGGCTTTTAAAATAATGAGTCGCATCAT
>CAZUFR010000206.1:0-2943 GCA_964619655.1 uncultured Syntrophomonas sp.
TTCATATCCAGCCAGGTCAGGCCTTCAATACCGTGGCTGTTACGGCTATAGGTGATAACCCCTTCCCCTTCCGCGGAGGTCGCATCCAGGGCTTTGGTAGCGTAAATGACATCAGGCAGGTTGGGAATAATCTTTTTCAATTTAGGATTAGCCTTGATAGCCTGGTTCCATATTTCATACGCCTGGGAGGTCAGGTCAACTTCACCTTCGTCGTCATCCAATAGTCCGGCTTTCTCATTATACATATCCGCTATATTCACCGGATCGCCATCAAAGAATATTTCATCTGACCCCACCACTTCTGAATTCTCGGAAATGCGATGAGTGAGGCGCTTTCTCAGGTTGATTATCTTCTCCAGTCCATCCTGGGGTAAAAAGGAATAGCATATTATCTGGGGAGACTGCTGGCCGATGCGGTCTACCCGCCCGGCGCGCTGGATTAAGCGGATTAAGGCCCAGGGAAGATCGTAATTGACAATGATATGCCCATCCTGCAGGTTTTGTCCCTCACTTAATACATCGGTGCTGATAAGGACACGTATTTCATCATACATATCCTTCACCCGGTTGCTTACCGGACTGAAGCGGTAGGCATATTCCGTGGGATTGTCAACTCCCCCGGTAACGCAGGCCAAATCCTTTATACCCCGGGAAAGCAACTGCTCCTCCAGGTAGCGGGCAGTATCGGCAAATTGAGTAAACACCAGGATTTTATCTTTCTTATGGGTCTTGCTGATTAGTTTTTCCAAAGCGTTTAAATGCCGGTCTTCCTTCGGGTCCCAGTACCGGGCCATTTCAATAATTGACAGTATGGCATCCACATCTTCTTCCAGCAAAGTGCCCAGTTCCGGCAAAAACAACTTGCTGCTTATCCAATCATACTTGTGTTTTTCCTGCCGGCAGCGGCGGTAATGTTCCTGAGCCAGCTGGTAATATTTAGCCTTTTCAGTTATTATGGCTGCTACGTAATTTTCACCGCCGGCATCATCCTCTTCCAGAAACTCATCCATATCAGCACTTTCCTGCTGGCCTATGGGGAAGGGTAAATCATTTTCCAGGGCATAGAGAAACAGGTAATTCCTTGAAACATGACGGGCCAGGGAAATGAGAAAGGAAGAACCGCTGCTTTCCAGGCGTTTAAACAGGTTGGTACGACAAAAACCCATTAAGCGCTTCCCGGCGCGGGAAAGGTTGGCTATAATCCGTTCCTCTTCTTTAGCAGGCTTTTTGCCAGGTTCAGGGTCTAGATAGTTACCCAGACCGTAACGGGCCAGATGCAGGTTGTTTATTTTATCTACTACCTGCTCGGAGTAGAGCTTAACATACAGGTCATTCGGATCATTTTCATCAAAGCTGTACTGTACCTTTTTGGGTATCCGCTCAGGAAAATAATTGATAGTACCATCACTAAACGGAATACTGTACTGCTTCCTGCCCTCATCCCAGGAGGCATGGTTGTTTTTGATAAAGGTGCGGGTGCGGCGCACCATATAGGTCTTGAGCAGTTCCTGCCAGTCTTCGGCAAAATCGCTCTTCTCAAAGGCCAGCAGGGTGTTGGGCAAGTACTGGTAACGAGCCCTGAATTCCGTCGAACCACCGGCAGACTCTATAAACCGTTCCGGGCTAACCCCTATGTCTTTGTCCTCCGGTATAAAAAGGCGGAGTTGATTTGAAATATCCAAATAGCTCTTATTATACGGAGTGGCAGTCAGGAGGATAACCCGACTCTCGTTCTTCTCAATATATTCCTTAACCAGGGCATAGCGTTTGCCCTGACGGTTGCGCAGGTTGTGGCTTTCGTCAATTATGACCACCCGGTAGCGCCGGGTTTTCTCCACAAAGTTTTTATTAATGAGGGATATGCTCATAACCCGGGCGCGCAGCTGGTAGCGATGGACATAATCTTCCCACATTTCAGTTAGGTTTTTGGGACAAATGATAAGGGTTTCGGTGAAAAAGGTTTCCTCGAAGAGTTTGGCTATGGCAGTGGCAGTCAGGGTTTTGCCCAGGCCCACCACATCGCTGATTAATACCCCACCTCTTTTGTCCAAATGACGGGCGGCAATACTAACGGCATTAGCCTGAAAGGGCAGTAATTCTTCCTGTAGTTCGCGGGGAATAATGTAATCACTTATGCCACTGCGGGCTTCCTGTGACAGATGATAGGCCATTTTCAGATAGACATAATAGGGAGGAACCAGTTTTTCCGAAGCCCAGCTTTCGTCCAGTATATCTATAAGCTCCCGGCTTATGTCCAAAGACCACATATCGTTCCAGCGGTCTTCAAACCAATCGGAAAGCTTTTGGGCTGCATCCTGTTCCAGTACATCAACATTAAGTTCTCCCTGCTGGGATAAACCCGCCATAGTCAGGTTGCTGCTGCCCACATAACCAATCAGGGGAGCCAGCTTATCTTCCCTATAGAGCAGGTAAAGTTTGGCGTGAAGAGGATGGTTCAAAAAAAGTTTTACTTTAAGTTTACCCTGGCTTAGCTGCTGTTTTAACTTCTGTAGACTGCGCTCATCCTCGGTAGTCGGCAAACCAAAGGTTAATTGCTGCCTGAAGGAGCGGGCAATTTCCTTTTTTAAGGCCAGAGCTTTGGGATTATCCATTAAACCTTCATCAATCCTGGCCAGGGCAGTTCGCAGGAGTTCTTCTTCCGGTCTTTGCATTCCCACCAGCAGACGACAACAATGGTCTTCTCCGGTAAAATGGTCTATTTGCTTATCAACCAGTTTCCAACCCCGCAGGTTAAAGTACCCCACGCAAAAATCCGCCCGGTATGAGCTTTCCAGGGCAGTTAAAAGGCCGCCTTTCAGGTGGTTTTCAATATTATCGTAGATTTTGGGCATGTTATCACCTACTGACAATTCCTAATGGTTTTTCAAATATTATACTTCTAATTATAGCGCTCTTTTTCCTGCTAATGTATTCCATTTTGTC
>CAZUFR010000207.1:0-2909 GCA_964619655.1 uncultured Syntrophomonas sp.
CCAAGTCTAAATCGTATACAGGTAACGATTTGTTAATTATATGCGATTGTCCTGGTTTACTTGAAACAATTCCCAGATTTTTTGTCTGCATAAGCCAGTGTTCCTGCTGGCTTATAAAATCTTTTTCATCTTGGCAAATGATAACCTGGGATCTAGTTTGATAATGGGGTAGTTCATCACTCTCATTATAGTTGATTTGCACCTCCCCCAGTACTTGCTGCAGTTCCTCCAGGGGAAGTCCCCCCAGACGTAATACCCGATACTTATCCTGGCTTAAATCAATAATAGTTGATTCCAATCCGATTCCCGTTCTGCCAGCATCCAGAACCGCTGCTATTTTACCGTCCAGGTCAGCTCTAACATGCTCAGCCGTCAGAGGGCTGGGGCGTCCAGAAAGGTTGGCACTGGGAGCCGCAATGGGTCCGGTCTGATCAATAAGAGCTCTGGCTACCGGGTGAGCGGGCATCCGCAGACCTACACTGCTTTTTCCTCCCCGAACAATAGCTGGAACCTCTTTCCGGGATGGCAATATGATCGACAGGGGGCCGGGCCAGAACTTGTCCATCAACATCCTGGCCGTTTCCGGTATCTCCCCGACCAGATCCTTTACCTGTTCTATTTTACTTACATGTACCAGCAGGGGATTTTCTGCGGGCCTGCCTTTGGCCACAAAAATTTTTTCCACTGCTTCACTGGAGCCGGCCAAAGCACCTAGCCCATAAACGGTCTCAGTGGGAAATGCCACCAGTTGTAAATCCTTTATTAAGGCTGCAGCCCGGGTTATGATATTTAATTCCGGTTTTATCGGGTCTACTTTCCAGTATTTGGTCATCACCGAGCTGACCCCTTTCTGGCCATTACTACCCGGTCATATCCGGCCAGGTCTTTAATTAATTGCACTTCTTCAAAAGAATTCATCATCTGTAAAGCCTTTTCCCCCTGCTGCCATCCTATTTCTATAAAAAAATAAGCCCCCTCTTTAAGCAGGGTATTGACCTGCGGTATAAGGCGCCGGTAAATATCCAACCCATCTCCGGGGGCAAGTAAGGCTATTTGTGGTTCGAAGTTTTTTACCCCGGAGTCCAGAGAATGGTATTCCTCTGACGGAATATAGGGAAGGTTGACAACTATTAAGTCAAAGTAGTTTTCTTTATCTAAAAAAGGAGAGAGTAGATCCCCCTCCAAAAATTCAACCTTAGCCTGAAGTGAAGCAGCATTCTCCCGGGCCGTTTCCAGTGCCTGCTGTGATATATCGGTGGCAAAAACCTGGGCCAAAGGCAGGTAATGAGCCAAACTAATGGCCAGCGCGCCCGAGCCCGTGCCTATATCGCAGATGGAACAGGACTGGTCCCTAAACAAGTCGATAGCCCTTTCCACTATTATTTCACTTTCCGGACGGGGAATCAAAACTGCGGGATTAACCTTGAACTCCAAGGACATAAACTCTTTGGTACCGGTAATATACGATAATGGCTCTTTTCTGACCCTTCTTTTTATGAACTCCCTGAATATACTTCTTTCATCTTGATTAACCGGAGCATCATAATTGGCATATAAATAGACCCGGTCTTTCCCCAGTGCCCGGGCCAACAAGATTTCCGCCTCCAGGCGGGCTTCCTTAATGTTTTTTTCTTTAAAATAATTGCTGGTCCACTCCAGCAAGTCTTTTACCGTCCAATTTTGCAAATTAACCCCTCATATCCTATTAAACCCACGCAACCAGCTATGAAACTAGCAGAGAAGGATTGGATTAATTGTAATAAAGAGAAATGCGTAAGCAACCTTAATTGTGAACGATAGTTCACATTGTAGTACCCGTAGGGTGCATTTCCACAATAATTCAAAATTCATAATTCTTTATTCTTAATTAACCCCGTATTTTGGGTTACCACTATACTCTATAATACCTGTACCTCCTGCTACCTCCACGCATTTCCTATTTAATCCACCTGTTTTAAACGCTCAGCCTGGTCACTAGCGATAAGAGCGTCAATAATTTCATTTAGTTGCCCTTCCAGTACCAAATCCAGTTTATGCAGGGTGAGGTTAATTCTATGATCGCTTACTCTACCCTGGGGAAAATTATAGGTACGGATGCGCTCGCTACGGTCTCCACTACCCACCTGGCTTTTGCGAGCACCGGCCATTTCTGCATTCACTTCAGCCTCCATAATCTCTTTGAGCCGAGCCCTTAAAACCCTTAAGGCCTTGGCCTTGTTCTTATGCTGAGATTTTTCATCCTGACAGGTTACCACCAGGCCGGTAGGAATATGGGTAAGACGTACAGCCGACTGAGTAGTATTGACCGACTGTCCTCCCGGTCCGCTAGAACAATATACATCCACCCTGATTTCATTTGGATCTATGTCCACTTCTACTTCTTCTGCTTCGGGCAGTACAGCTACCGTAGCCGCTGAGGTGTGTATGCGACCACCTGATTCGGTGCTGGGAACCCGTTGCACCCGGTGCACACCTGATTCGTATTTAAGCCGGCTGTAGACTCCCTGACCATCAACCACAAAGATAATTTCCTTGATACCACCAATATCAGTATAGTGAGAATCCATTATATCTATCTTCCAACCCTGTAATTCAGCATAACGGGTGTACATGCGAAACAAGTTGCTGGCAAAAAGAGCCGCCTCTTCTCCCCCGGTTCCGGCCCGGATTTCCATAATAACACTCTTCTCATCATTAGGATCACGGGGTAGCAATAATACTCGCAAATCATGCTCTGCCAGATCTTGCTTTTCCTTCAGGATTTCCAATTCCTCCAGCAGCATCACTTTAAACTCTTCATCCGGTTCTTCTGTAAGCATTTCCTGGGCATCATTAATCTGCTGGATTAATGATTTATACTCCCGGTACTGAGAAACTATATCACTGAGGTCCGAATGAGCCTTGGCATA
>CAZUFR010000208.1:0-2891 GCA_964619655.1 uncultured Syntrophomonas sp.
CCTGCGCCGATGGTACTGCAGAATTCTGTGGAAGAGTAGGACGTTGCCAGGAATTTATTATTTTCTGCCTAGTGACAGGGGGACGGGGTTGTTGACAACATTGAAAATGTTGTCAACAACCCCGTCCCCCTGTCACTATGTAGTTAACACTTTTATTAGTCTCTGCATATGCTATGGTCAGACGGAGATACTTTTTAAAAAAAGGAGAGTATTTTATGGGACCGGAAACCCGTGGTAATGAAAAACCTATTACCGGGGTGCTTTTACCACGATGTAGTATTTGTGGTGAAGTACCAGAGAAAGGAATAAGGGGCGGGATAAAGATAAGAAAGAGCTTTATCTGTGAAAAATGCGAGTCGCACATAGTGGCTTTACAAGCAGGATGCAGCGAATACCAGACAGTATTGGAGAAATTAAAGAAAATATGGTAGGTTCTTACTAACCGCCTTCGCCCGTAGGCCGTACTCCGGCAATCAGTTCCATCTTCAGTTAGGTTACTGCTGAGTACCGGAGCACACGCAACCACGACTGAAAAAGTCTACCCACCCCCAGCACCCATCCCCACCCCTACCCCCTTACTCCTCACTCTAGACAGCTAATCAAGTTCTAGTTCGAAGTTATTTACAAGATAACTATTTTATTTGCGCTTATTTCATTCTAAAGCCCAGGAAGCGCATTTTTTTATTTTTGAGGACTTATCACATTTAATATACAATTGATACAATAACGGTTAGTTAAATTGTGAGAATTTTAGGTGACAGAGGAACCGCGTGTGCCCTTCAGGGTATCCCCTGTCACCTAAAGGAGATTTTTTATTTGCTCGGATCAACGCCTATTTATACAGCGTTACAGCAATACGCAGGTAAAGATTTTCTCCGCTTGCATATGCCTGGACATGTAGGTAAAGGTATTAAGCAGGAGGAACTACGCCATCTTACTGCTCTGGATGTGACTGAAACACCAGGTCTGGATGATTTGCATCTGCCGACCGGGGTTATTAAAGAGTCTCAGGAGTTAATGGCAGGGGCTTTTGGGGCTGCTAAGAGTTATTTCCTGGTAAACGGGGCAACATCAGGGATACATGCTCTGTTCTTGGCCATGAACAAAGAAGGTGACAAGGTTTTACTTCCCCGTAATGCCCACCGTTCTTTTTATGGAGGTCTGGTTTTATCAGGAGCTACTCCTGTTTATATTCCGGTACAGGTAGAATCAGAACTAGGCATAGCCCTGGCCGTTACAGCAGAAGATGTAAACCGCCTCTTGATTTTGAATCCAGAAGTAAATAACGTATTTATCAGCAGTCCCAGCTACTACGGGACAGGCTCTGATATTGAGGCCATTGCTAGTATTACAATAAGCCATAATAAATTGCTGTTGGTAGACGAAGCCCATGGTGCCCATTTTACTTTTAGCCGGCTTTACCCTCAAACAGCTTTGGAAAGTGGGGCTGATGGGGTAATTAATGGTCTACACAAGACTCTGCCAGTTTTTAACCAGGGAGCCTGTCTACACCTATCAGCACGGCTAGCGGGTGATTCCAGGATAGCAAAATCGCTTAGCCTGCTAACTACTACCAGTCCTTCTTATCCTATTCTGGCCTCAATTGAGCTAGCCCGCCAGTTCATGGAAAAGAATGGGGAAAGCATACTGGAGAAGTCCTATCAGCTTTCCCGGGAATACCGCCAAAAGATAAACGCAATTACCGGTCTGAATTGCTGTGACCAAGAGTTACAGGCAGTTACCGGAGTAACCGGCTTAGACCCGCTCAAAATGCTGGTTTCGGTACAGGGCAGCTCTTTAGATGGTTACCAGTTTGCGGCATTGTTAAGGGAAAGGTATGGTATTCAAGTCGAGCTGGAGGGTACTAATTTCATCCTGGCTATGTTTTCTCTCTTTCATGACCGTAACGACTGGGAAGAGTTTTACCAGGCCCTGCAGGTCATTGCTGCCACTTATCCGGGCAGGGGAAGAACCTGGTCCAAGGTAGAACTCCCTCCAATGTCGCCTATACTGCTTACCCCCCGCCAAGCATTTATGGCTTCTTGTCACCAGGTACCGGTAAAGGATGCACTTAATCAGGTAGCGGCAGAGATGATTGCGGTTTACCCGCCGGGGATACCCTGCATCCTGCCTGGTGAACTAATCAACCAGGAAATGTTGGATTATATAATTTACCTGGGAAAAAGCGGCGTCCGTATACAAGGCCCCGAGGACCCTAGTTTGCAGTATATAAATGTGATTGAGTAATTAAGAATTTTGAATTATGAATTTTTAATTAACGTAGAAATGCTACGCATTTCAATTATTTTCGTGCGTGGTTGCATTTGTCAGGTAATAAGAAAAGTTAAAATAAAGAGAAATACGAAGTATTTCCACCATAATTCAAAATTAAAACACTACCTCTTCGGACGAATATTCACTAATATGCAATCAGTTAAGGGTTTTTATCCATCTTACATTTCCAGTTTAACGTTTATGGTCTATTATATTAACATGGGTAGAAGACATAGCCTATTTCAGGTAATTATAATCCAAAAGAGGGTGTAGGTACTGGCAAGCAGGGGAATATTTATAAGCCTGGAAGGAATAGATGGCTCGGGTAAAACCAGCTTAATAGAGTCCCTTAAGCCTTATATTGAACAGCAATTTGGTTTGGCTGTACTGAGTATAAGGGAACCAGGTGGTAATATAATATCAGAAAAGATAAGAGAGTTGCTGTTGGATGCTGCTAACCAGGGAATAACCTCCAGAACCGAAGCCCTGCTCTATGCGGCGGCTCGCAGCCAGGTAGTAGAAGAGGTTATAAGCCCAGCATTGTTGGATGGACAAATAGTACTGGCTGACCGTTTTATGGACTCAACTATAGCTTATCAAGGTTACGGTCGGGGACT
>CAZUFR010000209.1:0-2880 GCA_964619655.1 uncultured Syntrophomonas sp.
AGGTGACACAGGGGGACGTTTTCGGTGTGTCATTTAAATGACACACCGAAAACGTCCCCCTGTGTCACCAGAATTTCTTGAAAATACTCCGGCAGGGGGCTGGTAAATTCGAGGTAGTTACCAGTGCGGGGGTGAACAAAACCGAGCAGGTGGGCATGTAAAGCCTGCGAATCGAGGTTAAAATGCTTTTTCCCCGAGCCATACAGAGGGTCTCCTACTACCGGGTGTTTAATATAGGCAAAATGCACCCTGATCTGGTGGGTGCGTCCGGTTAAAAGCTCCACTTTAACCAGACTATAATTATGGTAACGTTCCAGTACCTGATACTTACTAACTGCGGGCCGACCATCGGCAACTACCGCCATTTTCTTACGGTCATTCTTGCTCCTGCCGATAGGGGCATCAATAGTTCCCAAGTTTTCTTTAATGGTACCGTGCACCAGTGCGATATACTCCCGTTTAATACTATGTTCCTTAATCTGGGCAGCCAAACTGCGGTGGGCTACGTCGTTCTTAGCCACTACCATTACCCCGGAAGTATCCTTGTCCAACCGGTGGACAATGCCGGGTCGGATTTGCCCGTTTATACCGGAAAGGTCCTTAATATGATAAAGTAGAGCATTTACCATAGTATAATCCCAGTTCCCATGAGCCGGGTGTACTACCAGACCTTTAGGCTTATTTATAACTGCCAGGTCCTCATCCTGATATATGATTTCCAGCGGGATATTACGGGGCTGCAGGTCCAATACCTGCGGTTTGGGAATTTCAACACTGATTTCATCCCCTTCCCGTACCCGGTAGCTGGCCTTTTGCCGTTCCTGATCAACCAGGATTTTGCCTTCATTTATTAAACCTTTAACTACTGAACGGGAAAGCTGCTCCATCTGGTCGGCTACAAATGCGTCCAGCCTTTCCCCGTCCATCTCTTCCGCAACTATGATTAATTCAATCTGATGCATGACTCTCACCTTTTTCATCCCATAATAACGTTACAATCAGTAATATGGCACCGCATACTATAGCCATATCGGCTACATTAAATACCGGCCACCAACCCAGGTCGAAAAAATCAACTACATAATTTAGCCGCAGCCGGTCCAGCAAATTCCCAATAGCCCCGGCAGTAATTAAGCCAAAAATCACCTGCATGGCTGCGGGCAGACGCTGTTTGCTATTTATGGCCACTAGTATTACTATAACCAGAATGGCACAGATAAAAAACAACCATGAGTGTCCCGGTAAAATTCCAAAAGCTGCTCCCTGGTTCTGCACATAAGTCAGCCATAAAACCTGGTCTAAAACCACCCGGCTCTCCCCCGGGGCAAAATTATTTACTATCCATAACTTCGAGAGCTGGTCAATTATTAAAACTAACAGGGCTGTTAGCCAAAAACGCATTAAATACCCTCCATAATCGAATTCATAAAGCATTTATTATTTTACGTGAGTTAAAGGCAGAATACAACTAGGTACGCTAACAAGCAAAGCTCCCCTGCTACTTCTAACTTGTGATGATGCATTTTAGCACATATAATTAAACTAGCAATTTAAAATGGATATAAAGGAAATTATTATGGAAGAAATGATGAAGGAACAGATATCCAATTTAATAAAAGAGGAGCAATGGAACGTAATCAGGCAGCTGGGATGGAGTGATTATCTCATACCAGATGTGGCCTGGCTGCTAATCGGCTTGAATAAATCTGACCGGGTAATATTATTTCGTCTCTTACCTCGTACGGTGGCAACAGACGTATTCTCCTATTTAGAAAAAGAGGACCGTAACTCCCTGTTAAAAGATTTGACCAATGAAGAAACCCGCTACCTCCTGACTAATCTGCGCCCCGATGACAGAACCTCGCTATTTGAGGAGCTACCCGGGCAGGTTACCCAGCGCCTGCTTAACCTGTTAAGCCCGGAAGATATGAAAGAGGCCCGGCTCCTATTAGGCTATCCTGAAGAAAGTGTCGGGCGGCTGATGACTCCCGAATATGTAGCGGTAAGGCCACAGTGGACCATTCAGGACGCCATCAATCACATCCGGGTAAAAGCGCGCAACAGTGAAACCCTGCATACTATTTATATTACCGATAAATCCTGGAAACTACTGGATTCGCTGGAGTTGTCGCTTTTTATTTTGGCCAATCCCCAGGATACGGTGGAAACCATTATGGATAACTCCTTCATCAGCCTCAGTGCCTTTGATGACCGGGAAGTAGCAGTTAAAACTATGCAGAAATATGATGTTTTTTCCCTGCCGGTAGTAGATTCGGATGGAATACTCCTGGGCCTGGTGACTTTTGACGACGTAATGGATGTTGCTGAAGAAGAGGCTACCGAAGACTTTCATAGAACCGCAGCCGTAACCCCGCTGAAAGCCAGCTATCAGGAATCAAGCATTAAAGACCTGGTAAGCAAGAGGATCACCTGGTTAATCGCCCTGGTTTTGATAAGCCTGCTTTCCGCAGGCATAATAGCCGTATATGAAGAAACGCTGCAAACCGTTATAGTTCTCACCATATTTATCCCCCTGCTGCTGGGTAGCGGAGGAAATGCGGGTGCGCAAGCCTCTACCCTGATGGTACGCGCCATCGCCACCAGCGATGTGTATATAACTGAATGGCTGGAAGTCTTTGTTAAGGAACTGATGGTAGGCTTATTATTGGGCTTGCTCATGGGAATTATCGGCTATATTTTCGGCTCCCTGCGGGGGGGCTATGAGATTGGTATAATCGTGGGCCTTACCATGTTAACCGTTGTTGTAGCCGCCAATCTAATAGGGGTAATGCTTCCCTTCTTATTGACCAAAATTGGATTAGACCCGGCCGTAGCCAGCAATCCCCTGATAACCTCAATAACCGACGTCCTGGGCCTGCT
>CAZUFR010000210.1:0-2878 GCA_964619655.1 uncultured Syntrophomonas sp.
GCGACGGTGTTTTTGAAGGAATAAGGGCTTACCATAACAGCGTATTCCGTCTTAAAGACCATGTTGACCGTCTATATGATTCGGCCAAGGCTATAAATTTGGAAATCCCGATTAGCAAAGAAGAGATGTCCAATGTTATAGTGGATACCTGCCGGCAGAATGAACTGAGGGATGCCTATATTAGAGTGGTGGTATCCAGGGGTAAGGGGGATTTGGGCTTAGACCCCAAGAAATGTAATATAGCTACAGTGGTATGTATAGCTTCTTCAATTACCCTGTACCCGGATGAAACTTATACCAACGGGTTGACCGTAATTACTGTTCCAACTCGTCGTAATGGTCCCGAGGGGGTTAATCCCCGCATTAAATCATTAAACTACTTGAACAATATTATGGCTAAAATCGAAGCCAATATTGCCGGGGTACCGGAGGCTATCCTGCTTAACCAGGAAGGTTATGTAGCCGAGTGTACTGGTGACAACATATTCATGGTTAAAAACGGTGTGTTGAAAACTCCGGCTATACATCTGGGTATGCTGGAGGGAGTAACCCGTAATGAAGTAATTAAGCTGGCGCAAAAGAATGGTATTCCGGTGGAAGAAACCACCTTTACCCGTTACGACATTTTCGTTGCTGATGAAGTCTTCTTAACGGGGACCGCCGCTGAATTAATTCCGGTAACCAGGATTGATGGCCGGGTAATTGGCGATGGTAAACCAGGACCGGTCTTTGCCACTCTCCTGGGTGAGTTCCGGGAACTGGTTAAAGAAGCTGAAGGCCCTGAAGCGATTATATTTAAGTAATTTTTTGACACTGAATAGCACTGATTTTTTATGAATAACACTGACTTTTTTAAAATGTTTTCGACGCTGACCAACACAGATTCAATATGATTAGCACCGATTTGTCAGGGGCACATTATCTGTAGGGGCGAACCCATGTGTTCGCCCGGAATAGGTGGCTTTATATGCAACGAGGTGCACCCTCCAGGGGTCAGCGGTCGGCCGGGCAGACACACGGGTCTGCCCCTACATGGTACGCGACCCGCGTGAAATAAAAACCTATTTTCTTATTAAGCCGTGTCTAATTATCAGGAGGTGACCAGCATGCGTAGTGATTTGGCCAAAAAGGGCCTGGAAAAGGCTCCCCATCGGTCTCTTTTTAAAGCCCTGGGGCTTACTGATGAGGAGATGTCCCGCCCCCTAATAGGGATAGTAAACTCTAAAAACGATATAATTCCTGGCCATATTAACCTGGATAAAATTGCGGAGGCGGTAAAGGCCGGCGTACGCCTGGCCGGGGGTACCCCAATGGAGTTTCAAACTATTGGTGTTTGTGATGGCATTGCTATGAACCATATCGGTATGAAATATTCTCTGGGCAGCCGGGAAATCATAGCCGACTCCATAGAAATTATGGCTACCGCGCATGCCTTTGACGCTCTGGTATTTATACCCAATTGTGATAAAATAGTGCCGGGTATGCTGATGGCAGCAGCCCGCTTAAATTTACCTTCCATATTTATTAGCGGTGGTCCCATGCTGGCAGGAAGAGTAAAAGGGAAAGCGGTCAGCCTGACCCAGGTTTTTGAGGGTGTAGGGGCTGCCGCAGCCGGGCGTATGAGCCTGGAAGAGCTGGCTGACCTGGAAGAAAACGCTTGCCCTACCTGTGGTTCCTGTTCCGGTATGTTTACCGCCAATTCCATGAACTGTCTAACCGAGGCCCTGGGTATGGCTCTGGCCGGCAATGGCACCATTCCGGCAGTTTACTCTGAGAGGATACGGCTGGCCAAAAAGGCTGGCATGCAGATTATGCAGCTATGGGAACAGGATATTAAGGCTCTGGACGTTATGACTGCCGATGCTTTTCAGAATGCCATACGATTGGATATGGCTATAGGCTGTTCCAGTAATTCCGTATTACACCTGCTGGCCATAGCCGCTGAGGCAGGGGTAAAAATTGACCTTAATTTATTCAACGAAATTAGTGCTAATACTCCTCACCTGTGCAAATTAAGTCCGGCTGGGGAACACCATATGGAAGACCTGTACCGGGCAGGCGGGATTCAGGCCATGTTTAATGAACTAAACCGCAAGGGTTTGATTAATACTGGCTGTATGACCGTTAGTGGTAAAATTGTAGGTGACAATATTGCTTCTACTCCGGTCCTGGATCATGATGTTATTCGGCCGCTGGATAACCCTTATAGCCAGACTGGTGGGTTAGCCATTCTATTTGGTAATCTGGCACCTGAAGGGGCAGTAGTTAAGAAGAGTGCAGTTGCGGAAGAAATGATGTGTCATGAGGGCCCGGCTCGGGTTTTTGACTCCGAAGAAGAAGTAGTTGAATCTATCCTGGCAGGTAAGATTATGGCCGGGGATGTTATTGTTATCCGTTATGAAGGACCGGCAGGGGGGCCAGGTATGCGGGAGATGCTTACTCCCACCTCGGCTATAGCAGGCATCGGACTCGATAAAGAGGTAGCCCTTATAACTGATGGGCGTTTTTCCGGAGCTACCCGGGGAGCTTCTATAGGGCACGTATCCCCGGAGGCAGCTGCAGGAGGACTAATTGCCCTGGTAGAGGAAGGGGACCTTATACGAATAGATATTCCGGCCTGTCGGCTGGACCTTATGGTAGATGCAGAAATACTAGAAAAGAGGCAAGCCCGCTGGAAAGTACCAGAACCAAAAATTAGAAGCGGATATATGCAAAGATATGCTAAGATGGTACAATCAGCCAGTTCCGGAGCTATTTTCAAAAAATAACCGGAAAGATTAAAGTAAGCGGGCCATCATAAGCCCGCTATTTTTATATTATTCGGAGGTGACTTCAGGTGCAGTTAAAGGGAGCAGAGATTTTACTGCGATGTTTGCAG
>CAZUFR010000211.1:0-2866 GCA_964619655.1 uncultured Syntrophomonas sp.
AAACGGTCAGGTATCATCATGAGCGTTATGATGGCAGTGGCTATCCCCTGGGCTTGAGCCAGACGGATATACCGTTTTTAGCCCGTATCATTGCTGTAGCTGACGTTTATGACGCTATAACCCGGTTGTGCAGTAAAGAAGAAAGATTGGATCACCGGACTGCTTTAGGTGTTATTAAGAAAGCTACAGGCACTATTTTTGATCCGTTAGTGGTGGTAGCCCTGGAGGAAGTAGCCGATGAGCTACCATCCCTTTTCCAATTTTGATCCTACTTGAATTGTATATTAGTGTATAAGTGGTTAAAAGAGATCGTTTTTTCATTTTAATTTAGCTTTATCCCCCTGAAGGGTTTTAAACGGGATGAAGTAATGGGAATGGTGCTATACTATGGTAGTAACTAATGTTAAACAGATGCACCATACTGTCTAAGTAGCTCGATGGCCTGAGAACTTAAGCTTTTATCACATACCAGTGTAAGTACAATGGAGGAACTACTGGGTGGGTCATAGTAGGCTGATGACATACCACTGGCAGCAGGGTCAGCAGATAATAGAGGTCCATAAGCCAGGTTAGCTCCACTATTATTCATGGTCAAAGAAGAAAGATTAGTTTTAACCCGCCGGTTTATAATGGAGGAATAAGGAGAAAGGCGATCAACCCGGAGTTCGCTATATCCAGCCTGTTTTAGCATATCTGCGGCTAACCGGGCATCGCTATCATCGGAGAAATAGGCAAATACCGCCTGTTCATCTGGTTGCAGTTGCATTTATTATACCTCCCTGTAATAATAAATAACGGGGACCAATACTGCCCCTAAGTTTTATCAGTTTTACCATTTTGGCGGAATAATATTAGAGAAAATAGTTTTTAGGAGGGCACTCATGAATCCGGTTCAGGAACTTCATAACTTTTTAAAAAAGGTAATAATTGAGTCTCTAGAAACATGCCGGGAGCGTGGAATGCTGAATTATCAGCAGCTTCCTGATTTTGTTATAGAGGTTCCCCGGGAAAAAGGACATGGCGATTTTGCTTGTAATATCGCTATGTTATTAGCCCGGGAGGCTCGTATGGCACCACGTAAAATCGCGGAAACTATTGTAGCTATAATAAACACTCATAGCTATAAGCAGATTGAGAAAATCGAAGTGGCGGGACCGGGTTTTATCAATATTTTTCTTAATAACAGCTGGTTATACGATATCCCTGTACAGGTCACCGAGTTAGAAGACCGCTATGGCTATAACCCCAGGTTAGGCCAGCGGGTACAGGTAGAATTCGTCAGTGCTAACCCTACCGGTAACCTGCACATGGGTAATGCCCGTGGAGGAGCGATTGGTGATACGTTGGCTAATATTCTTGACCGTGCCGGGTACGATGTCCAAAGGGAGTTTTACATAAATGATGCTGGTAACCAGATCGAAATCTTTACTGATTCTTTGGAAACCCGTTATTTGCAACTAAACGGTTATGATTTACCTTTCCCCGAAAACGGATATGCCGGGCAGGATGTAGTGGATACGGTTAAACGCATGATTGGCTGTTATGGCAAGCAGCTGTTAGATGTGCCACCCGAAGAAAGGCGTCAGACATTGATAGATTATGCTCTGGAAGAGAAAGTGAATTATATACGTAAGACTTTAGAAAACTTCGGGGTCTACTATGATGTCTGGTTTAGTGAGAAGACCTTGCATGAAGCCGGCAAAATAGACCAGGTTGTCAATTACTTGCAAGAAAAGGGCTACGTTTATGAAGAGGAAAATGCAATGTGGTTTAAATCCACCCTTTTTGGGGATGAAAAAGATGAAGTAATAATGAGAGCCAATGGCCTGCCCACCTATTTTGCCGCCGATATTGCTTACCATAAGGATAAATTTGAACGGGGCTTTGATTGGGTAATCAATGTCTGGGGAGCGGATCATCACGGTCATGTGGCCCGAATGAAAGGTGCCATAGAGGCCGTGGGTTATGACCCTGATAAACTGGATATCCTTTTAATGCAATTGGTAAGGTTATATCGGGGAGGCAATATTGTACGTATGTCTAAACGTACAGGTACCACGGTTTCGCTGGATGAATTAATAGAAGAAGTTGGCCGCGATGCCGCGCGTTTCTTTTTCGTCATGCGCAGCCCCGATAGTCATCTTGATTTTGACCTGGAACTGGCCAAGCAGCAAAATCAGGAAAACCCTGTATATTATGTACAGTATGCTCATGCACGTATATGCAGCATTTTCCGGCAGGCAGAAGCGGCTGGGATAAAAATGGCCGAGATAGAAGAAATTGACCCTTCTCTGTTGCAGGAGGAAGAGGAACTTGCTCTGTTAAGGAAGATTGCTGATTTTCCGGAAGAGATTGCTGTTGCCGCCCGGGCTATGGCACCACAACGTATAGCCCGCTATGTATTGGAGTTGGCTGGATTATTTCATAGCTTCTATAATCATCATCGGGTTTTACACCAGGATCAGGCATTGCAGAACGCTCGCCTGCTGCTGATGTATATTACTCGCATAACCATTAAAAACTCACTTGATATATTAGGAGTAAATTCACCAGAACGAATGTAGGAGGGATATATTTTGGTACCACGAAAGAAAAGTGAAGCGGACTGGGCAGTGGAAATACTGGCAGAAAAACAAGAAGCCATATACTATTTTGATTTGATAAAGACTATTGCCAAGCAGATGGGTAAAAAAACTGATCCTACCAGCCTAACTTCTATTTACACCCGCTTAAATATGGATAATCGCCTGGTTTACCAGGGAGATGGTTATTGGTATTACGATGCCAGCAGACTAAAAAAGGAGAGATAGACCGTGATAATAAAATGGTTGGGGCATGCTTCTTTTCTACTGGAAAGCTCCGGAAT
>CAZUFR010000212.1:0-2853 GCA_964619655.1 uncultured Syntrophomonas sp.
AGGAAATGCCGTTCAAGTTTAATTACATGTAGAAGTGATTAATGAGGGTGACAGGAACCGTCCCCTGTCACCCCAGTCCCCTGTCACCCCAGTCCCCTGTCACCCCAGTCCCCTGTCACCCCATGGTTCGCCCCTGCTGTGTATGGCCTCCTGCCGTCGCCCCCATAACTAAAAATGTTATTGACAAATAGCCAGCTATGGATTAGATTTACATTATCTACAAGTTAATAGCATATAATTGACGAGATGAGAAGAGTAGAGGAGAACAGAGACGAGATGAGCCGGTCTGACAATATTATGACCAGCACATTGTGTCGTGCTGGTTTTTATTTTTCCTTGATTACAAATAATGTTGCAATAAAAGCCACTGCAAACGGTGGTCTCGTTTTACTGCCATTTTTTACTTCCCATCACAAACCCTCTTTTGCGCGAACCTATCCTGGATTTGCATTAGATTGCTATTCTTCTCAACCATTTCTGAACGCTGCTAGCACAATTTTCGAGCGCAATATTCCACTATATCACCTGAGCTATGTAACCAATCACGATGGTGGGTTGGAACGATGGCCTTCCTAACCCACAGTGAAAATGTAGGTTAGTACTTAGGAATTCAACAAAACAAGAAATTTATATTAAACGCTTAAATCAGTAACTGGGTTTCTATTAAATATTGCTACTAAGGGCCGGGTATATTAATCGGGGTAATTTCTGCGAAAAACCCCCGGTGAGAACAGATGAGATTAGACGAGGAGAGGAGAGATTTTATGTTTGACCGTTATTTAAAAAATGTTGTTGGAGGAGAGTACCTCAATAATGAAGAGGCCTATTTGACGGCTCGAATGCTTTTACATGACAGTATTCCTGAGATTAAGGCGGCAGCTCTATTAAGTGCTCTGCGTACTCGCAAAGAAAGTGCTGCGGAGTTAGGTGGTTTCGTTCAGGCCCTGTTTGAAGAAGCAATCACCATGGATAGTGATTTGGAACTAATAGACACCTGTGGCACCGGGGGAGATGGTCTGGGGACCTTCAATATATCCACTGCTGCTGCCCTGGTAGTGGCCAGCTGTGGGGTCGCGGTTGCCAAACACGGCAACCGGGCCGTCACCGGTAAGGTGGGTAGTGCTGATTTGCTGGAAGCGCTGGGGGTAAACATTCAACTTAGTCCTGACGAAGCTCACCGGATGCTGGATAAGGTCGGAATTACCTTTTTATTTGCCCCTAATTACCATCCCATTTTGAAGCAACTGGGACCGCTGCGGCGAGAAATCGGGGTAGCTACGATTTTCAACTTCCTGGGTCCGTTGCTTAATCCTTATCCCCTGGCTTATCAGGTTATAGGTATAGCGGATGCCAACCTGCAGGAGGCAGTTGGGCAAACTTTGCTGCAATTGGGCCGGAAACGGGCTCTGGTAGTATGTGCGGAAAATGGTATGGATGAAATAAGCCCTATTGGTATTACTCGGGTTTTTGATGCCGGATTGGAGCAGCAGCAAACCTATAATATCCATCCTACCACGCTAGGCATGGCGCCTTTAGGGCTGGAAGCTATTCGGGGTGGAGATAAAGAAAGTAATGCCAGAATTACTCGGAATATATTTGCAGGAATGCCCGGTCCTTATCGCCAGGTGGTAGTCCTGAATGCCGCTGCCGCACTGATGGCAGCAGGTCGGGCCCGGGATATGGAGGAAGGAATGCTTATTGCTGCTGAAGCTATAGATTCCGGGAAAAGCCAGGCTACCCTGCAGGCTATGATCAGCTATAGCCGCGATCGGGTGATACCATGTTAGAGCAGATAATCAGGGTTAAGCAGCAGGAAGTGCAGGAGTTAAAAAACCGACTAAATGTAGAGGATATAACCCCCTGTCGGCACCCCCTGGATGTTGAAAAAGCCTTTAGAAGTGGCTTTAATAGCATGGCAGTAATTGCGGAAGTCAAGAAGGCTTCCCCGGTAAAAGGGATACTGGCTAATGAACTGGATGTCCTGCAATTGGCTAAATGCTACCGGGAAAATGGAGCAACTGCTATTTCCTATATTACTGATAGCCAGTTTTTTCAGGGTCAGCAAGAACTGCTTCCCCAGGTAAAAGAAAAATCGGGCTTACCGGTTTTACGCAAAGACTTTATTGTCGATGAAATACAGCTTTATGAAACCGTTTTACTGCAAGCGGATATGGTGCTTCTTATAGCCGCGATGCACGATTACCCCAGACTGCTGGCTTTAAGTGAAAAGAGCCGGGAACTGGGCATAGAAGTGCTGCTGGAGGTACATGACCGGGAGGAGTTGCAAAAGGCTATTGACCTGCCCGTTAAAATGCTGGGGGTCAATAACCGCAACCTGAAAGATTTCTCGGTAGACATCGGTCGAAGCTTGGAGCTGGCGGAGCAAATCCCGCAATCGTTTATCAAAGTGAGTGAGAGCGGTATCAAGACCCGGCAGGATATCCTGCTGCTTAAGGAGCACGGCTATAATGCCGTCCTGATAGGAGAGGCCCTGGTCACCGCCCCCGACCCTGGAGAAAAACTGCGGGAACTTATTGGGAGTTGATTTAGACACTGAATACACTGAAAAACTATGAAGGACACTGACTTTTTATAAAAACATAAACTAAAACCTAACAACCCGGTATCTATTTTGGGGTGACAGGGGACTGGGGTGACACAGGAACCGTCCCCTGTCACCCTTCAGTGTAGTTCATAATCGATCAGTGTTTTCAGTGTCAAAAAACCGCGTCTAATTTGTCTACCATGGGAGGGAAAACAGTCATGACCCTGGTTAAGATATGCGGAATCAAAAATACAGAGGAAGCGGTTTGTGCCCTGAGCCATGGTGCCTGGGCCATAGGGGAGGTATTT
>CAZUFR010000213.1:0-2818 GCA_964619655.1 uncultured Syntrophomonas sp.
TACGGGTACTACAATGTGAACTATCGTTCACTATTAAGGTTGCTTACGCATTTCTCTTTATTACATTTAACGCAACCCCATCTGCTATTCTCGTTCGTGGTTGCTGTGAACCCTTTAGGGTTGGCCTTCGGCCATGGGGGTTAATACGAGAATAAGGCTTTAATGATATGGTTGTTGAGTAATGAATTCGAGGTTAAAACTTGTCTGGTGTCTAGAGTGACGGGTAGGGGCAGACCCGTGTGTCTGTCCCTTCAAAAGAAAAAGAGCCTAAGTAAATCTGTGGATTTAAAAAAGACAGAAAGGTGAAGATAGATGGCGAGAATTAGAAATCTCTATCCCGGGGGGAATACCTGTTATGGATTTTATTCGTTTTATGATTATATGGTGTCGCCTAAGGTAGAAAGAAAGATAATCCTTAAGGGCGGGCCGGGTGTGGGAAAATCTTCGTTTATGAAGAAAATGGCGCAAGATTTTTTAAGCCAGGGTTATGATATCGAATATCACTGGTGTTCATCTGATAATGAGTCCCTGGATGGGATAGTAATAGGAAAACAGCAGGTATGCATCCTGGATGGCACTGCTCCTCATATGGTAGATCCCCGCTACCCGGGAGCAGTAGATGAAATAATTAACCTGGGCAATTACTGGCAACAGAAATTGCTACACAAGAACCGTTCGCAGATAATTGAGCTAACCTCCAAAGTAAGTATCTGTTTTGAACGGGCTTACATGCGTTTAAGAGAAAGCAAAGTTACCATGACCGAGTGGGAATCTTATTACCGGGAAGCCCGTGATGATGAAGCTGTAAACCGGAATATAGTAGCTTTAACCGGGGATTTTTTATCAGGATTGGTTGGCGACAGGCAAAAAATTCGTCACATGTTTCCGGGCGCTATCACCCCGGGAGGTTTGGTTAGTAAAATTGATAGTCTTATCGAAAATGATTATTCCTTATTCGCAGTCCAGGGTAGTCCCGGAAGTGGTGTAAAGGAATTGTTTAGTTATACCGAGCAAACCCTAAATCTTACTGGAGTTCAGGCTGAAGTCTACCACAATCCCTTTGACCCTGAGAATATTGACATTATCATTCTACCCCAATCTAAATCCGTTTTAATAGATATCTCCGCATATCTGTTTAATTACGCTGCCCTGCTTCCCGGCATTAAGCACCGGCGTTTTTTGGATTTTGACCAGCTGGCTAATAAATCAGTTATTGATACTTATGAAAAACAAATTGCTTCCGCCCGGGAACGCTTTGAAAGTGGCATAGAAGACGCGATAAACTTCATCCGTCAGGCCAAAGCATACCATGACCAACTCGAATCTTGTTACATCCCGGCTATGGATTTTAATGCTATGGAAACCATGCGCCAGGAGCTAAGTAAACAACTCCTTCAAATCCTGGGTTGATAGACGATCACGGGGTATAATAGGACGCGGATAACGCGGATTCAACAGGTGACAAGGGGACGGGGTTGTTGACACACCTTCGTGTGTGTCAACAACCCCGTCCCCTTGTCACGCTTTACAGTAATATCGCCTTCACTGTATCGCCTTTTTCTCCCTGACCAGCCTTAATGTCCAGTAATAGTGGAATTGACCCCTGATTCTTTTCATGCTTTCCTAAGGGTCGGGCCAGGAAAGTTAAATTATCTTGTACCAGTTCACCCCGGCGAAAGTTTCTTATATCACGTTTACGGTTAATTTTTGCGGATAAACAAAGATTCAGCCAGTTATGGCCGAAATTATTTAGTCCCCTTATTTTTCTTAACACCGGCGTCAAAAGCAGGTCAAAAATTATTCCACCAGCCGTAGGATGCCCGGGAAGATTAAAAACCAGGTGGCCTTGTAGCCATGAGCAACTAATATTACGACCTGGTTTCGATGCTATACTATGAAAGAGGAATTCTGCTTTCATCTCTTGTAGTGCATCTGCTACCAGGTCATATTTTCCCTGAGCAGTACCACCACTAATAATTAACAGGTCTCCTTCTTTAACCCCAATATCTATTTCTTTGACAATAGAGTCCAGGTTATCCCCTACCCCGGCATTACCCAGAATACCCTGGCAATGGGCGGTCTGTACTTTGGCCAGCATAAAATTACGGTTACTATGATAGATTTGCCCTTTTTGCAAGGTCTGACCCGGAAGACGAAGCTCATCTCCACAGTTAATAATATACACCCGGGGAACGGAGTAAACCTTAATCCCGGTTTCTCCAGCCGAAGCCAGCCTTTCAATTACTGCTGCATCTACCTCTTGCCCATCACTAATTATTGTTTCCCCTACCTCAATCTCACTTCCGGGTGGGTCAATATACTGCTTATAATCAACCGAACCAGTCAGGCTGATAGTATCACCCCGTTCCCGTACATCCTCCTGTTTAACTATGGCCACAGTGTTAAGCGGAATTATGGCACCGGTCATTATTCTGATGGTCTGCCCTGGTGCAAACTCTACTTCTCCTATCTTTCCTGCTGGAATAGTATTTATTACTTGTAACTCCAAGCAATCCCCGCTCCTGAGGCGTAATAGGTCTGACTCGGTCAAAGTAAAACCGTCTACTTTAGAGCGACTAAAGGATGGCACCTGACGGGTAGAATGGATGTCACCCGCTGCCACCCGATTTAGCGATTCTGCAAGTGTTCTTGTTTCCAAAGATAAAGGGGAAACATGAGCGCAGCCAAGCTCTATAGCCCTTTCCAGGCTTACTATCTTTTTATTATCCAAATCTATTCACCCCGGGTTAAAAAATGTAGGCTGTAACCATATCGTCCTGTTTTATCCCCTGTTGTTCATATTCAATATGAATATAGG
>CAZUFR010000214.1:0-2785 GCA_964619655.1 uncultured Syntrophomonas sp.
GACTCCCTTGAATAATATGTTAGGGGGTGAACATTCTGGGACAGTTAATTAGAAAATTTCAAATGGCTTTAACGGCAATAGTATTGCTGCTGGCTTTATCTTTATTAGCAATTATGTTCCCGGTGCAAAATAAATTGATGAATTCCGAACGTTGGAACTTTCAAACCGAAGGCGAAATGTATCTCATCACGATTAATAACTTTGTAAATAATTGCCTTCAGGATTCGGAAAACCTGTGTTGTTCCATAGATACAAAGAAAAAGATAATGGCTTACCGTTTTGGAGAATTAGATAGCGAAAAACTAACTGATTTGACTCAACCTTACTATACAAATAGTGCTAACCGCCTTAAAAATTGCACTTTTGCTGTGCGTATAGTGGGTAATCAGATAATAAATTCATATGGAAAACCGAATATTATTACCGAAAGTTATCTGCTTAACTGGTATGGTAAATACCCCGGTATTAATTATATCAATGAAGGAGGCCATCCCTTCTTCGTAGTTCGCAGCCCATTGATACATAATGAGGAAATAATAGCTTATGATGTAGTAGTTTTTGACCCTGCCCCAGTACTGATCGAAATGAATTTACCTGACTACCAGTTAAGAATTATCCCGCTAATTGAGTTTGATTTGGGGCAGATGCAAAAAGTTGGTGATAATCTATTAACTTATAATAATATGACCTGGTTTATAGGAAAACTTGCTCATAGTAACGTTCTGCTGCTATTAGGGGAAGATAACTCCACCCTTTATCAATCGGTATACAATAGCACTGCTATAAATATGTTAATAACTGCTCTATCCCTTATAGTTGCTGTCGTTTTAATTTATTTCTGCGTCTACCGCCAGTCCCTGCAGTTACTCAGCAAGCTCCGCCGTGCTAATAAGGGTCTACAGGTGGAAAAGGCCCGAGCAGAAAAGTTAGCCCAGGGACAAAAAGATTTATTTAATATTTTCCGCTATCTAAGTGCCTCCTGTTCGGTGGACGATGATTTTGAAATTATTAGCCGTTCTTTACCCTTTATTATTAATTTCCGCAATTTCATTATTGCGGTTCGGGAATCGGAAAAAATAAATTACTTTACCAGCAGGGATGTTACCGGGGAATTTACTTCCCAGCACCTGGAAACACTGCTGGTTACAGAAGGGAATATAGTGGAGCAAGCAATGTTTACGGGGGAACCATTCTGTAGTGGCAATGTACAATCAGAAGTTAGTGGCATTGAACTATATCATAATGAGATAGAATCTTTAATTATTGCACCCATGATTTATAAAAACTTTAACTGGGGGTTGGTGGCTATAGACCATTTGGAAAAAGACGCTTTTTCCGAACTGGATTTTGAGCTGATGAATACCCTGGCTGCGCATATTGCCCTGCACCTGGAAGAAATGGAAGCTAAAAATAAACTTAACCAGCAGGCTCTGATAGATCCCCTGACTGGAATATGGAACCGCCGCTATATGATGACACGCATAGACGAAGAAGAGCAAAAGCTTAACCGTTATGGGGGTAGTACCTGTGTGGGTATTCTGGATTTGGGCAACCTTAAAATGATAAATGACTCCTTTGGTCACACTGCCGGGGATGAGGTATTGAAAGCTACCGCATCTGCCATTACCAAAACTATTCGCTCGGTGGATACGGTGGGACGCTTCGGGGGAGATGAATTTATAGTGCTATTCCCCTCTACCTCCCTGGAAGAGGCGCAGACAGCGTTGCAGCGGGTTAATGAAGAGATTAGTAAGCAGCGCCCGCCCGGGGTTAATGTTGATGTTTTTGCTGATTATGGGGTAGCCTGCAGTCCATTAGATGCGCCCCGCCTGCTGGAAGCGATTAATATTGCTGATGCCCGGATGTATAAACAAAAAAGGGGACGTAGCGGGCGTGAACTTCGGGCTCCAAACTAAATAATATAGCAGATTTATTTCTGCAGACGTTTAAGGAGCATTTCTTTAAGTATCTAAAATGAGGTGAAACATGAATAATAGTGATATACATACCCCGGACGCTGTATTTAAAAGGGTAATGAAACTAGAAGACATCTTAAAGCTCCGGCAAATGGAAGAAGAACTCCATCAAAACGAAAGTAATTTTCACCACCTGGCTGAAAGTGTACCAGCTTCAATTTATATCTTGCAGGATGATAAACTGGTTTGGGTTAACTCCGCCCTGCTCAATATTAGTGGGTTTACCCGGGAAGAATGTATGGAAATAGATTACTGGAGTTGTGTCCACCCGGCATTCCGGGAAGAGGTTAGGCAGAGGGTTGAAAACTGCTTGCAGGGTTTAAATAGCCCTTCTCGCTATGAGTTTGTATTAAATACCCCTAAACGAAAAAATGTCTGGGTGGAGGCCTCTTACAGTTATCTTGAGTATCAGGGTAGACCAGCGATTATCGCCGTTTTGTATGATATTACCGAACAAAAACAAGCCGCACAAGCTTTACGCCAATCCAAGCAACTGCTAGCTAATATTATCAGTTTTCTCCCTGATGCTACTGCAGTGGTTGATCAAGAAGGTAAGATTATTGCCTGGAACCGGGCTATGGAAGATATGACCGGGGTCGAGGCTGCAGAGATGTTAGGAAAAGGAAATCATGCCTATGCTCTGCCTTTTTACGGACTTCCTCGTCCCACCTTGTTAGATATTGTCCTGAACAACGACAAAGAATCATGGCAACAATATGGTGAAGTAGAACATATCCGGGAAGAAACTCTGGCCTCCGAAACCTTTTGCCCTTATATAGGTTCCCAGGGAGCTATGCTCTACGCCATAG
>CAZUFR010000215.1:0-2755 GCA_964619655.1 uncultured Syntrophomonas sp.
AAATACCTCCCCTATGGCCCAGGCACCATGGCTCAGGGCACAAACCGCTTCCTCTATATTTTTAATTCCGCATATCTTAACCAGGGTCATACTTTTTCCCCTTCCATGGTGGGCTAATTACGCAGGTGACACAGGAACCGTCCCCTGTCACCTAGTTTATGTTTTTATAAAAAGTCAGTGTCCTTCATAGTTTTTCAGTGTATTCAGTGTCTAAATCAACTCCCAATAAGTTCCCGCAGTTTTTCTCCAGGGTCGGGGGCGGTGACCAGGGCCTCTCCTATCAGGACGGCATTATAGCCGTGCTCCTTAAGCAGCAGGATATCCTGCCGGGTCTTGATACCGCTCTCACTCACTTTGATAAACGATTGCGGGATTTGCTCCGCCAGCTCCAAGCTTCGACCGATGTCTACCGAGAAATCTTTCAGGTTGCGGTTATTGACCCCCAGCATTTTAACGGGCAGGTCAATAGCCTTTTGCAACTCCTCCCGGTCATGTACCTCCAGCAGCACTTCTATGCCCAGTTCCCGGCTCTTTTCACTTAAAGCCAGCAGTCTGGGGTAATCGTGCATCGCGGCTATAAGAAGCACCATATCCGCTTGCAGTAAAACGGTTTCATAAAGCTGTATTTCATCGACAATAAAGTCTTTGCGTAAAACCGGTAAGCCCGATTTTTCTTTTACCTGGGGAAGCAGTTCTTGCTGACCCTGAAAAAACTGGCTATCAGTAATATAGGAAATAGCAGTTGCTCCATTTTCCCGGTAGCATTTAGCCAATTGCAGGACATCCAGTTCATTAGCCAGTATCCCTTTTACCGGGGAAGCCTTCTTGACTTCCGCAATTACTGCCATGCTATTAAAGCCACTTCTAAAGGCTTTTTCAACATCCAGGGGGTGCCGACAGGGGGTTATATCCTCTACATTTAGTCGGTTTTTTAACTCCTGCACTTCCTGCTGCTTAACCCTGATTATCTGCTCTAACATGGTATCACCCGATCGCGGCTATAGCTGATCATAGCCTGCAGGGTAGCCTGGCTTTTCCCGGAATCTATAGCTTCAGCAGCAATAAGCATTCCTTCCTCCATATCCCGGGCCCGACCTGCTGCCATCAGTGCGGCAGCGGCATTCAGGACTACCACCTGGCGATAAGGACCGGGCATTCCTGCAAATATATTCCGAGTAATTCTGGCATTACTTTCTTTATCTCCACCCCGAATAGCTTCCAGCCCTAAAGGCGCCATGCCTAGCGTGGTAGGATGGATATTATAGGTTTGCTGCTGCTCCAATCCGGCATCAAAAACCCGAGTAATACCAATAGGGCTTATTTCATCCATACCATTTTCCGCACATACTACCAGAGCCCGTTTCCGGCCCAATTGCAGCAAAGTTTGCCCAACTGCCTCCTGCAGGTTGGCATCCGCTATACCTATAACCTGATAAGCCAGGGGATAAGGATTAAGCAACGGACCCAGGAAGTTGAAAATCGTAGCTACCCCGATTTCTCGCCGCAGCGGTCCCAGTTGCTTCAAAATGGGATGGTAATTAGGGGCAAATAAAAAGGTAATTCCGACCTTATCCAGCATCCGGTGAGCTTCGTCAGGACTAAGTTGAATGTTTACCCCCAGCGCTTCCAGCAAATCAGCACTACCTACCTTACCGGTGACGGCCCGGTTACCGTGTTTGGCAACCGCGACCCCGCAACTGGCCACTACCAGGGCGGCAGCAGTAGATATATTGAAGGTCCCCAAACCGTCCCCACCGGTACCACAGGTATCTATCAGCTCCAGGTCACTATCCATAGTGATTGCTTCTTCAAACAGGGCCTGAACGAAACCACTTAATTCTGCAGCGCTTTCCTTGCGAGTACGCAGGGCACTTAATAGAGCTGCCGCCTTAATCTCAGGAATACTGTCATGTAAAAGCATTCGAGCCGTCAAATAGGCCTCTTCATTATTGAGGTACTCTCCTCCAACAACATTTTTTAAATAACGGTCAAACATAAAATCTCTCCTCTCCTCTCCTCGTCTCGTCTCGTCTGTTTTCACCAGGGGATTCTTCGTGGAAATTACCCCAACCAATGTACCCGGTCCTTAGTAGCACAGTCCGGCACTTTTATAATCGTTAAATTATAAAATAAACACTGAACACACTGAATTTATTTAAATTAATTCTAACAAGATGCACCCTATCTGCTATTTTCATAGGTGGTTGCGTGTGCCCTTTGGGTATGTCTGTACATGGGGGGTAATAAGTAATACATTGGAATATTGCGCTCGATAATAGTGCTGATAGCGTTAAGAAATGGTTGAGAAGAATAGCAATCTAATGCAAACCCAGGATGGGTTTGCTTCAAAGAAGGTTTATGACGGGAAGTAAAAATTGGCAGCAAAATATGACCACCGTTTGCAGTGGCTTTTGTTGCAACATTATTTGTAATCAAGGGAAAATAAAAACCAGCACGACCCAATGTGCTGGTCACTGTACAATCAGACCGGCTCATCTCGTCTCTGTTCTCCTCTACTTTACTCTTCTCATCTCGTCAATTATATGCTATTAACTTGTAGATAATGTAAATCTAATCCATAGCTGGCTATTTGTCAATAACATTTTTAGTTATGGGGGCAACGGCAGGAGGCCGTACACAGCAAGGGCGAACCATGGGGTGACAAGGGACTGGGGTGACACAGGAACCGTCCCCTGTCACCCTGTCACCCTCATTAATCACTTCTACATGTAATTAAACTTGAACGGCATTTCCT
>CAZUFR010000216.1:0-2747 GCA_964619655.1 uncultured Syntrophomonas sp.
TTTAGACATCTAAAAATTTATTTAACGATATCCAGGTTCCCAAAACTCCCAGGAAAGTCCCACAAATTAAAAGACCAATATAAACATTGCTTAAGGTTCCAGGATTAGTAACCAGGGGTAAGAAAAACAGCGAATCCATGCGGCTAATTAAAGAGCCGTAACCTGCTGCCAGTATTAAAATGGCTATCAGTCCCCCGACTGCCCCCATAAAAACTCCTTCAATAAAAAAGGGCCAGCGAATAAACCAGTCGGTAGAGCCAATCAGTTTCATCAGATAAATCTCTTTACGCCGGGCAAATATGGCCAGGCGAATAGTAGTGGCAATTAAAAATACTGCTGCAAAAACTAGTAAAACAATAAACACCATGCTGACAATACGTACCCAGCGGGTTACTTTAAACAGCCGTTCCACCACTCCCTGCCCATAGTTAACCTTGTAAATCCCGTCAATCTTCTTTACCTGGGTGGCAATCTGGGGAACATTATGGGGATCATCAGCCTTTATTTCATAGCTGTTCGGCAAAGGGTTTTTACCCAGAGTCTCTTTCAGGTTATACTCATGTCCCCCATAACTCTCCTGCAGTTTGGCCAAAGCCCGTTCGCGGGATACAAAGTTAACCGATTTTACTCCGGGTATAGCATTTAAATCCTGTTTAATATCGGTAATCTGCGATTTGCTTAAATCATTATCCAAAAAGGCTACTATTTCTACATCTGATTCCAGGTAGTTCATCAGGGCGCCGGCATTAATCGTCAATAAAACCGCAAAACCTAGTATAAGTATAGAAATCGCCACCGTGGAAATAGTAGCAATGCTTAGTAAGCGGTTGCGAGATAACGATTGGAAGGCTTCCCTTAAGAAATAAATAACACTTCCCGGTCTCATAATACTATCTCCCCGGGTGGGTGATCGGCTACGATTTTACCCTGTTCCAGCATAAGCACCCGTTTACCCGCAGATTTTACCAGTTCCCGGGCATGGGTGGCCATAATGACAGTAGTGCCGGTACGGTTAATATTAAACAATAATTCCATTATTTCATTAGAGGTGTCTATATCCAGGTTCCCGGTCGGCTCATCCGCTATCAGGAGCAGGGGACGGTTAGCCAGAGCCCGGGCAATTCCTACCCGCTGCTGCTCTCCGCCGGAAAGTTCCCCGGGAAATGACTTCTCCTTGCCTTTTAGTCCAACCATATTAATTACTTCCGTAACTCTTTCTTTAATCTCCTTACTGCTGGCACCAACTACTTCCATGGCAAAAGCAATATTTTCATATACAGTTTTATTCTCTAATAGCTTAAAATCCTGAAAAACAATCCCAATATTTCGCCTTAAGCGGGGCACCTCCCCCCGTTTCATCCTGACTATACTTCGGGAAGCCAGGAATATTTGTCCCCGGGTGGGAAGTTCCTCTCGAAACAGCATCTTAACCAGGGTAGATTTTCCAGCTCCGCTGGGACCCATAAGAAATAAAAACTCACCCCGATCTATTTTTAACGAAATATCATCCAGTGCTTTGACGCCATTGGGATATATTTTGGACACGTTATAAAATTGAACTAGCATCCAATTACCTCCAAATAAAAAAACCACCAATATTGGTGGTTCTACAAAAACAATAGGAATTCCTTTTTTATTTTGTCTTCTTTTTAAGTAAAACACGAATATTCTGGACTATTTTATCGACAGTGAGGCCATAATGCTGCATTAGCTCATCAGGAGTACCGGACTGTCCGAAAACGTCGTTAATTCCCATCCGTATTACCGGTACCGGATAATTTTCACTTACTACTTCACAAACTGCACTGCCTAATCCCCCAATAATACTGTGTTCTTCAGCTGTAAGTATGGCCCCGGTCTGCTGTGCCATGGCAACAATTAAATCTTTATCCAGAGGCTTGATGCTGTGCATATCAACAACTGATACTTGAATCCCTTCTGCAGCCAGAACTTCTGCTGCTTGCAGAGCCAGAGCTACCATAGTTCCACAGGCAATAATAGCAGCATCCTGGCCATCGCGCAGCTCTATGCCGCGGCCAATCTGGAAATCAAGATTATCTTTATAAATAACTGGCAAGGCGGGTCGTCCCAGGCGCAGGTAAACCGGACCCTGATGCTCATATAGTTTAAAAAGGGCCTGACGGGTACTTACCCCATCCGAGGGTACAATTACAGTTAAATTAGGTATGCTGCGCATGATGGCAATATCCTCTACCGACTGGTGGGAACCGCCGTCTTCACCTACGGTTATGCCACTATGGGTGGCACAGATTCTGACATTTAAATTGGCATAAGCTATAGAATTACGCACCTGCTCAAAAGCCCGGCCTGCAGCAAAAATGGCAAAGGAGCTGGCAAAGACTACTTTACCTGCTGCTGCCAGCCCCGCCGCCATGCCCATCATGTTCTGCTCGGCAATACCGGCATTAAAGAAACGGTCCGGAAACTTTTTGGCAAAATCAGCAGTTTTAGTGGATTTGGAAAGGTCAGCATCCAGTACTACAATATCATCATGTAAACTGCCCAATTCCACCAGGGCCTTCCCATAAGCATCTCTTGTTGCCTGTTTATCCAACATACTCAACTCCCATTAGGAAATTTAATAGACGCGGGCTCGCTTCGCTCGCGCGGATTTATAAGGATTAACGCGGTTTTTTATATTAGACACTGAATCTTATTTATTATTTTTAAGGAAAGCGAAAGCTAAAGCTTCCGCTACAAATTACGGAACCCATAGGACGAAATAA
>CAZUFR010000217.1:0-2741 GCA_964619655.1 uncultured Syntrophomonas sp.
GCTACCTCTTTCTGGGTTTTTTCACCTATATCACCCAGACCAAAACGCAATTGAATTATAGTTTTTTCTCGAGGGCTCAATTTGTGCATGGCCTGCCAGAGCAGACTTTTCTCCACTTCTCCTTCTATTTTTTTGTATATCATATCGGTTTCAGTTCCTAAAACGTCAGAAAGCAATAGTTCATTACCATCCCAGTCTACATTTAAGGGCTCATCTAGAGATACTTCCACCCGGTTCTTGAGGTTGCGCCGTAGATACATCAAGATTTCGTTTTCAATACAGCGGGAAGCATAAGTTGCCAATTTTATGTTCTTTTTCGGTTCAAAAGTATTAACTGCCTTTATTAATCCAATGGTGCCAATGGAAACTAAATCCTCAATATTAATGCCGGTATTTTCAAACTTTTTGGCGATGTAAACTACCAGGCGCAGGTTATGTTCAATTAAAGTAGATTTGACCTCCATATTCCCATTAGCCAGTTTGTTAATCAGGTCATGTTCTTCATTTTCCCTTAATGGTGGGGGAAGCACCTCGGTTGAACCGATATAGTGAATTAACTGGGGCAGCTTTTTCTTAAGATATAGTTGTAATAAATAAAATCGCCATCTCTTCAACCTGGAAATAAAACTCATAATTCATCCTCCTATCCCTGGTTCACAATTTCAGACGGTATGAGCAAGTGGTAACTTCCATCCTGGCTAAGTTTATCCCGGTAAATGCCAATTACCACGTTATTATGTAATACGTCCTTTTTTCCCGTGTTTACCATGATGGTGTCGGCCCGAATCCCTACTAAAATACCGTTTTTCCTACCAATAGAGCTAAAAGGTATTATTCGTAAACGGTTAGCCCAACTGCTCTGACTTAAATGGTCTAAGATATCATCTTCATCTGAAGTGTGGTCAAAGGCCTGTTGAAAATCCTGAGGTAAACATTGCTTTAAGAATTCATATTCGGCCACTACCACCGGCCGTCTGGTAAGGGGGTCTTTTAAGCCATTACCCGTATCCAGAAAACCTTGACCATTACAACTCCGGTCTCCAAAGCGCAGTTCCACCCTGAATTTCAATAAATTCGGCACAATTCTTCTAAGCAGGTATTTTTCACCATAGACCCCAATTAGAAGGGCAAATGAGGCACCTGCCAGCAACCATAGATAAGAAAACTTAAATCCCTCACCTGGTGCTACCATTAAATAAGAAGCAGCTATACTGGCACCAGCTACCGCAAAACTAATGCCATAAAAATAGACCAGGGCTTTTTTAAACTCGGTCCAGGTCTGAGGCTTTAATCCAATAATTAGAATTAAACAGGAAAATAGAATCTTTGCCGGCACACTGTAGAAGAGAGTCATAGCCAGATAAAGATAGAAAACAGAATAAATGGCACCTAGCAAGGCAGCAGTAAAAAGCCGGAAATAAACTAACCTGATCCCTGCCAGCCGAGCAGTTGCCCACAGTATTACAAAATCCATAACTAGATTTATCGCAAATGTCACATCGGCATATACTTTTGGCCCATCCACCATATCACCATTTTCCTTCATCGGCTTAGCAGACGTTATAAACGGGGCAGATTATGTTGGTGAAATTCTATGCCTGCTTCTTTCAATTCATGTGTTCCAAATTATACCAGATGCTGTGGTCATAATTTGTCTTTTTAGAGTACTGGAACAACACCAAATTATTCCCCAAAAATAAAGAAACCGGGAAACATATGTCTCCCGGTGGTGATTAAGATTTATATTTCGATGTTTTACCTGCGTCTCAGGAATGGAGGTATATCCAAATCGCCCTTATCCAGGAAGGAAGGTGGAGAATCCATCCCCCGCCGCGGCTGAGTCGCGGTATGACTATCACTTAATTGCTGGGCTCTAGAGGTGGCAAACCCGGTAGCAATTACTGTTACTCGTACCTCATCATCTAAACTATCATCAATATTAGCACCAAAAATAATATTGGCCTCCAAATCAGCCGCCTGGTGAATTATCTCAGCTGCTTCATTTATTTCAAAGAGAGTTAGATTATTGCCACCGCTTATGTTAAATAGCACACCCTTGGCTCCTTCAATTGAAGTTTCCAATAAAGGACTGGATATGGCCATACGAGCCGCCTCGGCTGCACGGTTTTCTCCACTGGCAGTTCCTATCCCCATAAGAGCCGAACCCGTATTCTGCATAATGGTTTGTACGTCGGCAAAATCACAGTTTATTACCCCGGGTACGGCAATCAAATCGGATATCCCTTGAACCCCCTGACGAAGAATATCATCAGCAATTTTAAAGGCATCATTAAAACCGGTATGTTTATCAACTACTTGTAATAAACGGTCATTAGGTATAGTAATTAAGCTATCTACTTCTTCTCTTAAGCCCTGGATACCGATTTCTGCCTGCTGGTTACGTTTGCGTCCTTCAAAACTAAAGGGGCGGGTTACTACTCCAACCGTGAGCGCTCCTATTTCTCTTGAAATTCTGGCTATTACCGGCGCTCCCCCGGTGCCGGTACCTCCACCCATACCAGCAGTAACAAATACCATATCAGCACCCTGTAAAGCTCTTTTAATCTCATCGGTAGTCTCTTCAGCAGCTTTTTTCCCGACATCCGGATCTGCGCCTGCTCCCAATCCTTTAGTTAACTTTTCCCCAACCTGTATCTTTTTTTCCGCCTTGGAAAGGTATAAAGCTTGCGCATCAGTATTAACCGCTATGAATTCTACTCCTTTTAATCCGGCTTCTATCA
>CAZUFR010000218.1:0-2733 GCA_964619655.1 uncultured Syntrophomonas sp.
CCCCCGAACACCCCAATCGTCAATATTTCATCTTTAAGAGCATCATTTTGAACAACCTCTACGGGGTGGACATCATGCACGAGGCGGTAGAAATCGCCAAGCTCCGCCTTTTCCTCAAGCTAGTGGCGACAGTTGAACCAGATTACAAAAAGCTTAACCTGGGCCTCGAACCCCTGCCCGACATAGATTACAATATCCGCGCTGGTAATACCCTGATTGGCTATGCCAGTGAAGAGGAATTAGACCGAATCTTTGAGAAGCAACTGAATTTTGACAACGATGCCGGGAGAATAAAGGAACGCTGCGAAGAAGTAGCCATGACCTTTAACCGCTATAAGGAAATTCAGCTGGGGGGAGCCGAAGACTACCAGGAATTCCACCAGGCTAAGGAAGAATTGCAACAGCGCCTGGATAAACTGAATTGCGAACTTAACCTTCTGCTGCATAAACAGACCACTGAAGTGGACTATGAAACCTGGCTTGATACCCACCAGCCCTTCCACTGGCTGGCCGAGTTCTACGAGATCATTCACGATCGGGGCGGTTTTGATATAATTATCGGGAATCCGCCGTACGTGGAGTATAGTAAGATAAAAGACCAGTATTCTATCAACGGTTATTTAACAGAAGACTGTGGAAATTTGTATGCTTTTATGATGGAACGTTCAAAATTAATTTCAAGTACCAGAAGTAGATGTGCAATGATAGTCCCTTTAAGTGGACACAGTACTTCGAGAATGGCACCCCTGGTTAAAAATTTCTATGAGACGTTTACAAGTATCTATATTTTTAATATTAGTGCTGATGCCAATCCTAGCATTCTATTTCCGGGAGTAAAGTTTAGACTTGCAATATTTTTAGTGGATAATCAATCTGAAGGTGTGTTCACATCTAAATACTCAAGGTGGTATGCAGAAGAAAGAGAAAACCTTTTTTTTACGATTTATTTCAATTCAATTAATTTTTTCAAATACGAAAGTATCATACCCAAAATAGCTGATAACAAACATTTAACGATACTAAATAGACTTTCATCCTTCCACAGAAGAGTAGCTTTTATATCGGGTTCAAATATTGCTTATTATCATAATGCTCCTGTAAACTGGATTAGGTCGCATTGTTATATACCATATTTTAATAGTGAAAGAGACGGTACGAAAATTTCAACTCAGTTGAAACCGCTCTATTTTGATTCTGAGGAGAAAGCTTATGCTGCTTCTGGTATAATTTGCAGTTCGTTATTTTTTATTTGGTGGGTAACGGTATCTGATTGTTACCATCTTAATAGGCTGGAAATATTAAATTTTCCCATGGATTTATCAAACAAAAACCTGGTAACTAAACTTAGCAATGCAGCAATAAAGTTGGAAAATGATTTGAAACATAAATCAGTAAGACGTGTTTATCATTATAAAACATCAGGAAAGGTTGAATATGACGAAGTATATTTGAAAAAGTCTAAAGAATGTATAGATGAAATCGACACCGTCCTTGCCGACCACTACGGCTTTACCCCCGAAGAACTAGACTTTATCATCAACTATGACATCAAATACCGCATGGGTAAGGAACTAGAGGGAGATGAAGGATAGTAATGATAAAAGATACCGAGGGGAGTGTTTGAAAAATGAGCAGGAAAAAAGAACAGCCGGTACACAGGTGGCATTGTTTGAAGAGAAAATGGTGGGTAGAATCTAGCAAAATGATGAGTGGTATTTTTCTATAGTATAGATATTATTGAAGTTCTAACTGATAGTAATTGTCCTCGAAAATATTGGAATGATCTTAAGAAAAAGCTGCAGATTGAGGAATATGTTGAACTGTCCGAGAAAATCGGACAGTTGAAAATGCCAGCTAAGGACGGCGCGGTTATTCCGCGCGATCAGATGTGGTTCTATTCCCAGGAATGGCAGCAAGATGAGCACAAGGTGGAACAACAAATCCAGGAAGGTCAGGTGAAGGTGGCAAGAAATAAAGACGAATTGCTGCGGGGACTGGGACTGGAGGAGATGGAAAGTGGGTAGAATTGAGGCCAGCTTGGGCAATGAAGAATTACTGAATCTGCCTAAAATCGCTTTTCTCTGCAGCCGCCGGGTACCTGCCAGTGCTGTGCTGAAATGCTATGATTGGGCTATCGCCCAGCGCGAGGCCGGTAGTTGCGTTATCAGCGGCTTCCACAGCCAGATGGAAAAAGACGTCCTGCATTACCTTTTAAAAGGCACCCAGCCCATCATTCTAGCCCTGGCCCGCGGCCTGAAAACCCGCCTGGAACCTGAATTAAAACCCCCTCTGGAACAAGGCCGCTTGCTCATCATCACTCCCTTTGACAAATCAATAAAATGGGTTACTGCCGAAAACGCCACCATCCGCAACCGGATGATGATAGAACTGGCCGATGAAATAGTGATAGGCCACTCCAGCCCTGGCGGTCAGCTGGATACGATTCTTAACGATTATAAAGAAAAAATAATTCTCAGGTTGTGAACAGCAGCATAAAGAATCATATTTCTCCAGTTCGTCCCATGCGGTATTTGATGTCGTAGTTGATCAGGGGTTGGGTAATATTTTGGGAACCAGTATTACCATGTTCAAGATATCCTGACCGTAATCAGTACTATAATCAACTGAGCCAACAGGTTATAGATTTTTGCCGGCAAAATAATATGGAATATCATATTAAAAAGGAACAATGTCAAATAGCATTTTTGCGTTATAGTTTACACAACTCATTTT
>CAZUFR010000219.1:0-2732 GCA_964619655.1 uncultured Syntrophomonas sp.
AGTTATCGCCATAGTCTATTCTGATAACAGCACTGTAATTATTAAGGTCCTCATATTTTTCCCCCACCGGGGCTATAAAATTGGCCCCTATTCCTTCCAGAGGTATTTCGACCCCCTGGCGGGCAGTGTTAATCTTTAAGTTTTTACTCTTTATCGCATTAAGCAATGTTTCAAAGGCGCTGGTATTATGAGTAACCCGGGGTAAATAAACTTTCTCAACCGGGAAACTGTCTATTATTTTAGCCAATCCGCCGATATGATCCGAATGGGGGTGAGTACCTACTATAACTGCCAGTTGCTTTACTCCCTGGTTACGCAGGAATTTGCTGATATTATCTCCTTCCTCACTGTTGCCCCCATCAACCAGCATATATTCACCTGCCGGGGTTTTTATTAAAATGGCATCCCCCTGTCCGCAGTCAATAAAACAGATTTCCAGCTGGCCGCTTTTACTATCATTTTTTTGATTATCAAGGGATAAAACATTTTGCTCTTTAACGGTACTGCTGCCTGTGGAACAACCACCCAGGAACGATAGTAGAAAGAGCAATATTAATATAATAGTCCAACGTTTTTTTGACAAATTAAAACCTCCCGAAGTAGCTATATTAAAATCATTATACACCTCCCACCTCATGAAAGTTTTTCCACCCGGCAACGTAAATAGAATTAAAATCATAAAGGAGGATTTTTATGCAGATTGGAAACAATAAGCACTGGCTCTTATCGGGCCTGCTGCTGCTAGTTATGATATTTGGGATATGTGGTGTAGTTTATGCGATTAACAGCCAGACTGAAAAGCCTGAGGTTCCCAAGACAGTTAATAAGGTACAACCGCTTCCGGTAGTAGGAACGGTAGAGAAATTAGAAGAACTGCTATCCAGTTCTACCGCGCTGCAAAAGGAAGGATTATATGTTAGCGATATGATGGTGGAAAAGAGTATGGCAAGAGGTGCAGCTGATCAAGCAGCAGTACCTGCTCCTGCGCCTACCGCCAATGCCAAGGCTGACTATTCCGAGACTAATGTCCAGGTTCAGGGTGTAGATGAAGCTGATATAGTAAAGACTGACGGTAGTTATATTTATTCGCTAAAAAACAAACAGCTCAGCGTAGTAAAAGCAGTACCAGCAGATGAGATGAAACTGGTTTCTAAAATTAATTTTAACAACAATTTTAATCCCCGGGATCTTTATATTGACCTCAACCATCTGATTGTAATTGGTGATTCCTATAAAAATAACCCTCAACCGGTTAATAACGTAAAAAAGATGATATATCCCGGTCCACCCCAATATACCCCTCAGACCTGCAAAGCTATAATTTACAATATCCAAAATAAAAGTAACATAACTATAAGCCGGGAAATTGAGATAGAAGGCAACTGCCTATCAACCCGAAAAATTGGCTCCAGCCTCTACCTGGTAAGCAATAACGGTATACCCTACTATCGCCCCGGCGACCCCATAATTCTTCCATCTTACCGTGATTCTGCTGCCAGTAAGGAGTTTCAATCTATATCCTGTGACAAAATTCATTATTTCCCCGACTGTGTGTACAGCTCTTATATTACCGTGGCTTCAGTTAATACCAACAACCTAGACCAAAAGGTAGATATTAAAACTTACCTGGGGAACGGGGATAATATTTATGCTTCCACTGCTAACTTGTATATAGCACTGACTACCTACCCCCATATGCAGCCTCTAGTGGAAGACAGCGCCCATCCCCAGACCCGGCCTGAACTCAAGACGGAAATATACCGTTTTGCCCTGCAGGGGGCCAGCAGCATCTATACCGGTCGGGGTACGGTGCCAGGTAACATATTAAACCAGTTTTCCATGGATGAGCATAAGGGCTATTTTCGTATAGCTACTACTACCGGCGAGATGTGGAGCAGCGGTCAGGACATTTCTAAAAACCACATCTATATTCTCGATGGTGAGCTTAAACTGGCCGGTAAAGTGGAAAACATTGCTCCCGGAGAAAAAATATACTCCACCCGCTTTATGGGTGACCGGGCCTACATGGTGACCTTTCGAAACGTAGATCCCTTTTTTGTTATTGACCTGAAAGATCCACAAAAACCGGCAATACTGGGCAAATTAAAGATACCTGGATACAGTGATTACCTGCACCCCTATGATGAGAACCATATTATAGGCTTCGGTAAAGATACGGTAGAAATGAAAGGCTGGGATGGTGAATCGCAAGCGTTCTACCAGGGACTGAAGATAGCCATTTTTGATGTCACCAATGTCAGCCAACCGGTAGAAATGTCAAAGGTGGTTATCGGCGACCGCGGGACTGACTCTGAGATTCTTAATAATCATAAAGCACTACTGTTTTCTAAAGAGAAAAACTTACTGGCCTTCCCGGTAACCCTGATGGAAAAGACACCAGAAGTAAAAGATAGGCCCAATGCCCCTCCCGCCTATGGGTCCTTTAGTTTCCAGGGAGCCTATATCTATAACATTGATTTGAAAAATGGTTTACAGTATAAAGGCCGCATAAGCCACCTGGATCCAACCGACTATCAAAAAGCGGGCGATTACTGGTATGATAGCGATAATAATGTTAAACGGATACTTTATATAGGAAACGTTCTCTACACCATTTCCCCGGGCCAGATTAAGGCCCAGTCGATAGCAGATTTAAAACTTATTTCCAGTCTGGAAATGTAAATATAACAGGGTACCACCGCAGTGTTGATAAATTGTAGGGGCAGACCCAT
>CAZUFR010000220.1:0-2727 GCA_964619655.1 uncultured Syntrophomonas sp.
CCGTAAGCCCGTAATATTTTTTTCCTCTCTTCACTCATATTTTCCGGCATAACTATTACTATGGGATAACCTTTTAAGGATGCTGCCATGGCCAGGCCAATACCGGTATTGCCACTGGTGGCCTCCAAAATAATGGAGCCCGGTTGTAAGAGCCCCATTTCTTCAGCCTTTTCAATCATGTAGAGGCCTGGTCTGTCTTTGATACTGCCGGCAGGATTAAAACCCTCTAATTTAACATATACCTCGCCCCTATCCTGGGAACCCATGTTGTTAAGACTTACAATTGGGGTCTGGCCAATTAGTTCCAGGACGTTTTTAGCTACTTGCACTACTATTTACCTCCCTTTAAAGAGATTATTTCTATTTCACCCCAGGCAGCCAGCTTATCGTTCTTTATGGCTAAAATACCGGCCACCTGGTTAATATTCTGTACGAATTCTACCGCTTTAATCAAATCTTCCTCACTTTTAACCAGATTAGCTGCCGCAGTAGCTACAGCATCTGCCACAGCCACATCCCTGGCTTTTATGACTACGGCATCAGCCTGGCCGAAACTAAGACTGGGGCCCACCGTACCTGAGGAAGTACATATACCCAAAGGGGTTTCCTTCGCGCCAATACGGATAGCTATCTTGTTACTGAAAGGAGAAGGGCCGGCAAATACAGCTACACGTCTTTCCCGGCGGGAATGCAAATAAATGTCGCCACCATTTTCTATTATACACTCTCGGCAGCAGGTGCTCAGCTTCCTTCCCAAAGCCTGGGACAGGGTACCGGCAACTGCTGCCATGGGCCCCACTTCGGCCAGAGCTGCCGCTTTAGCCATTTGCCTTATCATTTCCGGTGCCTCGGGAAGCAGTTGTAGCGGAACCAGGGAAGTTAGAAACTCCGGCTGCAGGTTAATGTAATCTTCTAATTGACCCCGCAAACCTGTAAGCTCTTTGCGGCATGAAGCTACCAGGCTATCAGAGTAACTCTCCCGGTCGACTCCAATAGCCAGGTCACTTTCCCTAATTCTAAGATTAAAATAGTGCATATCATTGGCCTGATGCAAAAACCGATAGGTGCGATTTACGTAATTTTCTTTATTCATTAGCCAGAAGGATATAAAATGCCTTCTATACTGCCTCCCTGACTTCAAAATACAACTTAATGGCCCGGGTGGGGCAACAATCCAAACACATACCACAGACAATACACTTGGAATTATCAAACGATACCATCATAGTCTCCCGATCCAGTTCCAGAGCCTGGGTAGGACAAAACGAGGGACAGGCGCCACATTGAATACATATCTCTTCGCTCCATATTACCGTTTCGCTCAGGGGTTCAACATGAATACCCAGGCTTTTCAGGTAATCCACCCCGGCCTTGTATTTTTCCCGCTTACCTTCCAGTTCCACTACCAGATAACCTTCTTTTTGCGGGTTTATATCAGCTTTCAGTATATTAACTACCAGGTCATAGTCCTTTATTAACTGGTAAATAATGGGTTGCTCTGACTGAGCTGCGGAAAAGTAACATACTACTCGATTTTTCATTTTTCTCCCTCCTCTATCTATTACCGTTGGGGTTACGTTCAGGAATCGACTTGAATTCTATATTGGCATCTGCAGAAGGTAGCGGAGCTACCGGTTTAGTCAACTCAAATCTGCCGGCCTTTATCCATTCCTTTAAGCTGCTGGCTATCCTGCGGGCCCGGTAAATACTGGACTGAGGAGTACTTATAATTTCCTTGCCATTGATAGTAATTTTCCCGCTCTTCAATTCCTTGAAGTTGGCAAAACCCAGGTCAATTGATTTTCCATAAGGATAACCTTCGCTGTAATCTACTATGGGACAATAGATATCCTCGTCTTTTACAGCAGCGTAAGACAATATTTCTTCATCCAAGATAGGAATTGGTATACCAATTCCTATCGCCATGGTAGCACCATAGCCGATATAGCTTAAGCCTACCAGCCAGTTAGGGTCCATCTGTTTCAAATCTCCAATTACGGCCAGGGTACCGGCACCCACCTTGGGTACCCCGTTTTCACCCCTTAAAACATTGGGATGGTGCTGGGTTCCATTCCACGCCACATAACCGATGCCTCCGCCCAGGAATATCCTGGTTCCTACACCTATAGTCTTGTAGTAGGGGTCATTTAACAGGGGGCTTAATTGCCCGGAAGTTGAATAACTGGCATTTCCCAAATTAGGTTTTACTATGCCCATATAGGTATATATAGTTCGGTCACTCAAGTTTACCGCACAATTGTAGTTCTGGTAGGCATTACGGGGATTAAACAAAATCGCCTCGTTAAGGTCCTCCAGTTTAATAATAGTATCTACTTTTTTGTTGGGATAGCAGTCGGTGCCATAACCAATAGCTTCCAGCCTGATTTCTTTACCGGCTAGCAGGTCGTGAATAACATGACCACCACCGTAACTGAAACGTCCCGGGTATACTTTATTTTCCGGATCATTTTCTGGTAGCTGGGCTGCCCCTAAATAAGCGTCCACTGCTGCAATACCAGCATAAGCTTCCACCCCGTTTAACCATACTTTGCTCATTTTAATTCGGGGCCGGGAATGTCCGAAATTAAGGAAAACCCCAGAAGAGCACATGGGGCCAAAAGTACCGGTAGTAACAACGTCTATTTCCCGGGCTGCCTTTTCCAGTCCCTGTTCAGCCACAATATCGATAACTTCCTCGGCAGTTACAACAACTGCTTCGCCGCGTTT
>CAZUFR010000221.1:0-2707 GCA_964619655.1 uncultured Syntrophomonas sp.
GGGACCAGGATAATATATGTATAATCTCAGGTGAGAGCATCGCGGTGGAGGCCGCCATGATTGCGCCTGAGGGCAGTGTCATAGCTGTGGAATACGACCCCCGGGATCGGAAAACCATGAAAGAGAATATTCAGAGATTTGGCCTGAAAAACGTGATAATCGTTGAGTCTCTGGAAGATAATATCCTGGATAAGCTGCCGGTGCCGGACATAGCGTTTATAGTCGCTTCTCCAAGGATCGATAGTGAAATAAAGAGTCTGTTGGCCATCAATCCCCTCATGGATTTTGTCATCTACACCCTGGACTTCGAAATTCTAAATTCTATTCCTGCTTTGTTTCAGGAAAACGGCCTGGAGCGCACTGAAGCCATCCATATAGCGGTATCGCGAGTCAACAGCAAAAAAATGGTGGAACCATTTCCAGCTCCCTGGCTGATCTCGGGCAGAAGGGTTACAGGACAGTAATAACCGATTTTTCGGGGTGCGTCTTGCACGCTCTGCCACTATATTAGTGAACGACATCTGTGTGCCCGCAGGGTGCCATCAAAGAACTGACAAGGGGTTTTAAGAAATTGAAACCCCTTTTGAATACCCTGTGGAAACTTAACGAACATTAACTGTAGAACAACTGGTATTTTTGTGGTATCATAATCAAAATGGGTCTTACTAAATATTTTTTATAAAGGGAGATTAACTGGTGGAGGCAATAACTTATTCCAGCGAAGAAATATATGAAACATTAAAAAATCGGATTATTCAACTAGATTATGAGCCTGGACAAATACTTAATGAAAAAGATGTTGCGGATGAATTTAACGTAAGCCGTACACCAATCAGGAAGGTATTTGAACAGTTAAAAAACAATAAACTACTAAATATAATTCCTAGATACGGAGCTCAAGTAGCACCTATTGATTTTTTATATATGAAGTCAGTATTTGAAGTAGTAAGGGAACTTAATGGGTTTGCTGCCAGTTTAGCGGCAAAAAAAATAACCCCGGAAAAAACAAAAGAATTAGAAGCAATTGTAAAAAAAATAAAAAACTATGATATTGAGAAAGATTATACCGATATTATCATACAAGACCAGAACTTCCATAGAATAATTTTTGAAAGTGCAGCCAATCCTTGTCTGGTAGATATTCTTTACGGCTTGCAGATGCATACTGAAAGGATGTGGATTTACGCCAAACCAGAGATAGGCGAAATTGGTTTATTTCTTAATACTATGCCTGATATCGTTAAAGCTCTGAAATCAGGGAATAGCGAGGAAGCAAGTAATTATGCCAAAAATCATACAGATATATTTGTTGAACGAATCAAACAAGAATTTTTCTAAAAGTTATGGGCCTAATAGGCAATCGCATGCCCATACTATTTCTTTCAAACACTGCTCGGTATATATGTTGGTCAAATTAGGGGAGAAATTATAAAAATTTCTCCCCTTTAAAAATACCTATAACCAGGCTTTTATTTAGTAAATTAGAAGAAAAATGGGGAAAATTATTTCGTGTCTTAATAAACGTGGTCTATAATAAATAGGTAAGAACTTTTTAATTTTACTAAAGAACTTATGTCCTGCAATTATTTCTATCGTTGATGTAACCGGATGCTCGAGGTCAGGATAAGGAGTTACTACCTTTATCTAGTGGACTTATTACAAGGGGGAATAAAACATGCCAGACTCCGATAGCAGTATTCCTCAAGCTTATGAAAATGAGAGCTTACATCAAGTAGCAGAAAAGTTTTTAGAAAGTTCAAGAGAGCAACTGGATATTGTAAACGACGAAGGCCAGGTGGTAGGCAAAATAACTTCCAGGAGCCTGATGCTTGCTCTGGCCAAAAACATCAATCCTAATACTTTGGTTAAAACACTAGTTGAAGAACAAAAAGAAATGACCCATAGGGACAATAGCCAGAATATACCACTGGCGAAGGACAGCAATGTACTAAATGCGATCCTGGAGGCTTCATCGGATGGAGTTCTAATTTCTGATAACAAAGGCAATATTACTTATGTTAATAGTGCTTATGAGCAGATTACCGGTTTAAAAAAGGAACAAATGATAGGCCAAAACTTGCATAAATTGCTTGATGAAAAACTATTTAACATAGCCGCATCTTTAATAGTTTTAGAGGATGGGAAGCCGGTGTCGATTATGCATAAATATATTACCGGTAAAAATGCCCTGACTACAGCCAGCCCTATTTACAATGAACAGGGGGAAATTATTGGGGTATTTAATAATACTCGTAATATTTCGGGCCTGGCCATGCTAAGAAATGAATTGGTAGGTACTAACAATCATATCCCCCAATACTACTTTAATAAATCCCAGGATGTTATTCAGCAGCAGATGTTAAGCCAGGGCTTTGTTTTCAAAAGTAAAATAATGATGCAGTTATTGGAATTGGCATCCAAAGCGGCACATTATGATAGTACGGTTTTAATTTATGGGGAATCCGGTTCCGGTAAAGAAGTCCTGGCCAAATTCATTCACCATCAGAGCCCAAGAAGAGAAGGACCTTTTATAAAATTAAACTGTGCTGCCATTCCTGATGAATTATTTGAATCCGAGTTATTCGGCTATGAACCTGGTTCTTTTACTGGTGCAAACCGTCAGGGAAAACCGGGTATGTTGGAGTTAGCCAACCAGGGAACCATTTTACTTGATGAAGTTAGTGAATTATCACTGGCAGCTCAATCT
>CAZUFR010000222.1:0-2700 GCA_964619655.1 uncultured Syntrophomonas sp.
TATCCACCCGCAGGCCATTAACTTTAACCTCACCAGCAAGTATCATCGCCCTGGCCTTTTCCCGGCTGGGGGCCATACCCCGGGTCATCATCAGGTTATCTAATCTAATTTTTGCCAAAATTAAGCAACCCCCAGATCTTGCCGTTTTTTAACAGTCCGGGCCACTTGGTAATAACCGTTTCCACAATAGATTCAGGATCCATATCAAGAAACTCCAGCAGCTGGTCCAAACGACCATGCTCTACAAACTCATCTGGTATTCCTACCCTGAGCACCTCGGCCTTAATATTATTATCTTCCAATAATTCCAGCAGAGCACTGCCAAAACCTCCAGCCAGGCAATTATCCTCTATGCAAAGTACCCGCCCACAGCGCAGAGCCGAGCGGCATATCATTTTACTATCCAGGGGCTTAACAAAGCGAGCATCCAGCAACATAACGCTTATGCCTCTGGAGACCAGCAGTTTTCTAACTTCAGTACCAATGCTTACTCCCCGTCCTACTGCGATGATAGCCAGATCATCACCTTCCTCCAGGATTCTGCCTTGTCCGACCTCCAGCAAACGGGGGGGACCGGCAATTTCCAGACCTTCTCCCGCTCCCCGCGGATACCTTATAGCTACTGGTCCCTCCATATTAAAGGCGGTATTGAGCATATTGCGAAGTTCAATTTCGTTGGATGGTGCCATAATTACCAGATTAGGGATATTTCTTAAATAAGATAAATCAAATACTCCATGGTGGGTAGGTCCATCTTCTCCCACCAGTCCGGCTCGATCAATAGCAAAAATAACCGGCAATTTTTGTAATGCCACATCGTGAACAATCTGATCATAGGCCCTCTGTAGGAAGGTGGAGTAAATGGCCACTACCGGCCGCATCCCTCCCCGGGCTAGTCCTGCTGCTAGAGTTACTGCATGCTGTTCACATATACCTACATCAAAAAAGCGGTCGGGGTAACGCTTAGAAAATTCAACCAAACCGGTACCACTGGCCATAGCCGCCGTAATTGCAACTACCCGGTTATCTTCCTCAGCCCGATCCAGCAGAAACTTACCAAAAACATCAGTATAGGTTTTTATGGTGCGGGGACGCTGTTTACCCGTACTTATATCAAAAGGACCAATTCCATGAAAGCGGTCCGGGTCATTTAACGCCGGTTGGTAGCCCCGCCCTTTCTGGGTAATAGTATGTACCAGCACCGGGCCTTTCATTTTTCTTACATTGGCCATAACTGTAATTAGTTCCTCCAGGTTATGACCATTAACCGGACCTATATAGGTAAAACCTAGTTCTTCAAACAGTATACCGGGTACCATAAAATATTTCACCATATCCTTGAATCTGCCTGCGGCTCGAGCTATATTAGGGCCAATTCCGGGAATCCGGTTAAGAGCAGTCTCAATCTCTTCCTTTTTGCGGGAGTAAGAAGGGTCGGTACGTAATCGATTTAGATAAGCCGACATAGCTCCCACATTGCGGGATATGGACATTTCATTGTCATTTAACACCACCAGCAAATCCCGGCCTTCCTGCCCGGCGTGATTTAGGGCCTCAAAAGCCATTCCCCCGGTTAGAGCTCCATCACCGATGACAGCTACCACCGAGTGTTTTTCTTTTCTAATATCGCGGGCCAGGACTAACCCTAGAGCAGCAGAAATAGAGGTGCTGCTATGACCCGTATTAAAAGCATCATGGGGAGACTCTTCACTTTTGGGGAACCCACTTAAACCTCCAAATTGCCTTAGTGAATTCATTTGTTGCCAGCGCCCGGTTAATATCTTATGCACATAACTCTGGTGACCTACATCCCAGATAATGCGATCTTCAGGGGTGTTAAACACATAATGCAGAGCTATGGTCAACTCAACTACTCCCAGATTTGCCGCCAGGTGACCACCACATCGGGAAACGCTGTTTATCAGTAATTCTCTTATATCATCGGCCAGTTCGTTCATTTTAACTGTATCCAATGTTTTTATATCCTGAGGTGAACTTATGGATTCCAGTACCTTATACATTAATACATCACCTTCTATTTTTAAACACTTCTATCCCGGTTACACTTTCCCACCAGGCCAGAAAAACAGCCACCCGGAAAATTATACTATTAGCATGATTAACTGCAACACCCTTACCTACAGCTTTGCCCCCTACGGTAAGTGCTGCAATTAAACTGGTCATTACCGCACCACCAAGAATCAAATCAACAAAGGCCAGGCGGTTACTGAGACTTACTATAATCCCTGCACCTATAGCCCCACTTAAAGTGCCGGCTATATCTCCTATAACGTCATTACAGAAATTGGCCATCAAATCGTTATTACGAATAATTTTAACCGCCTGTTTGGCCCCAAATACTTTTTTTGCCGCCCTGGCGTTGAAAGGCGGCAAATTTGCGGCAGTTGCAGCGGTTCCTATTATATCAAAAAATATTCCTAAACAAATAATTATCAGTAATAGAATAATAGCCACAATTACACTGTTTACCACTCTTACCAGGGCTTCCGACCCCAGGCTGACCAGCAGGGCGATAAAAAATGTAAAAAAGGCTACAATTAATCCCGCTATTAAATTCTCTTTTTTAACATAGCCTATCAATTACGCTATAACTCCTGTATACCTTAAAGGTAATCTGAGTTTTATTTGCGCTGGCAAAAGGTTATTTGTCGAGTAAACGCTGCGACATAGGTCCAGCAG
>CAZUFR010000223.1:0-2678 GCA_964619655.1 uncultured Syntrophomonas sp.
ACGTGGCTTCTGGAAGTATTGGAGAAGAGATAACTGCTATTGCAAAAAAATATGCAGATTTGGGCAAAGAAGAAATGAACGTAGAAGCAGTCTATTTGTTCTGCACATTTTATCACCAAATTGTGCATAAATCAATATAGATTAGGCAGTATCAATAGCATATCTATTAAATACACTATCAACTCTGTACTTTACTAGACAAGGTTTTTATGCAGAAAATAAATAACTTAACAAAAATTTTATCCCTCTAATTCTAGAATAAAAGCGGTTGTATAGTTGTAGAACAAATTAAATCAGGGAGGGATTATATTTATGTCAAAGATAATGAGGTTTGTTTCTATTTTTGTTCTGGCGGTAGCATTGCTTTTCCCCGCTATATTAGCGGAACCTGCGCTGGCTGAATCCCCAGAAATATCTAAGAGTAGTTTTTCTTCAATTATTGAAGGAACAATTAACTCATTACCTGTTTTAACACAGGGAGCGGTCGGAATTGTAGAAATTGAAGATAACTTGCCCATTAAAGAGGGGAATCTCAATGATATTAGCCCGTATCTTCCTGCGTTAACTGGTTTAGCACAGGGAGCGGTCGGAATTGTAGAAATTGAAGATAACTTGCCCATTAAAGAGGGGAATCTCAATGATATTAGCCCGTATCTTCCTGCGTTACCTATTCGTAATTCTGCAAATCTGCAATTAATAGAGAAGAATGATAAAACCCCAGATATTGAAGTAAATATAAGAGCAACTTATCCCATTAGTGGTAGTATCGCACCCAATAAGGGTAAATACTGGCAGATATATCGAACCGCAGGTTCACAATCTACTTTTAGCTGCCAATGGAGTCCTTCAGTATCTATACCTGTCGGCATAATAGACGATTCCGGTAACTGGCTGGGAGGTGGCTATTATGCTGGTAGATGTACATTAACCGCCACCTTTAACCAAAGTGGCAATTATAGTTGGGTATTGCTTAACAATAGTTCAAGTACTATAACTTATAATGGAAGTATTACTTACTAGCTAAACGGCGTTTCATTCAACAACTATACAATCACCTTTTCCCTGGACTGCCAACTATATTATTGGCAGTCCAGCCGTATTATTTTTAAGCAGCTGACCGGGGAGGGATTTTATGCGTCTGTTGGTGGTGGAAGATGAGAATGATTTAGCAACTGCGTTGGGGAAAGAACTGGCCAGGGATGGTTATGCCGTAGACCTGGCAGAGGACGGGGAAGAAGCTCTGTTCTTAATCGAGATTAACAACTATGATCTGGTAGTATTAGACCTCAACTTGCCGGAGCTGGACGGGTTGGAGGTATTAGACCGTCTGCAGGCCGACCATCCGTTTGCCAAAGTTCTGATATTAACCGCGCGGACTGAAGTAGAAGACCGGGTTCGGGGACTGGACCTGGGTGCCCATGATTATTTAACCAAGCCGTTTTATCTTAAAGAGCTGAAGGCAAGGGTACGGGCACTGCTGCGCCGTGATTTTGTTACGCAGAATACCGTATTGCAATGCGGGCATCTGAAAATGGATACCGTAAAACATATGGCTTGGTGTAAGAATCGTCCGTTGGAATTGACTCGTAAAGAGTTTGCTATATTAAGATATCTGCTCTTGCAAACAGGAAAAGCAGTAAGCCAGGAAGAACTGCTGGAACATATCTGGGATGATTCGGTAAATCCTTTTACCAATGTAGTCCGGGTACATATTAATACCTTGCGGCGCAAATTGGGGGATAATGCGGAAAATCCCATTTACATCGAAACTATTTCAGGTATGGGATATAGATTAAAAGAGCCCAACTCGTAAACATAATCCAGATAACGGACAAGAAGTGGAGGCTCCATGGGAAAAAAACGATTATCATTACGTACATATTTAGCCTTTTGGCTGGCCTTAATGGTGCTTTTGACCGGATTCGGCCTGATTATTGCTATTAATACTATATCATCAATTCTGCTTAATAATGTTGTTCCCATCGTTCATGTTATTCCTATTGAACCTTCCCCACCAAATGAAAAATCCACGGTTAAAGACAATAATATTGGGGTTACAGAAGGGAAAGTAATTTTAGAAAAGCCAGGGCGAGGACTGACATATAATCAGGCTGTACAGAAGGCCCTTAAATATCTGCGAGCTATTTCTCTTGTGAGTCTGGTTGTTATACTACTACTAGGAAGCCTGGGGGCATATTGGTTATCTAAAAAAGCCCTGCATCCGGTTCAATCTTTAAGTAAAACGGTTAAACGGATTCACGCCAACAACCTGACTGAGCGGATACCTACCGATGGCCCCGAAGATGAAATCAAAGAGTTGGCATATTCATTTAACACCATGCTGAGCCAACTGGAACAGCATATTATCCTGCAACGCCGTTTCATATCTGATGCCGCCCACGAACTGCGTACTCCTTTATCAGTTATGCAGATTAATCTGGAGTCTCTCCAGGACAATCCCGAAACCACTCTGGAAGAATACCGGGAGGGCCTGGGTGTAATAAACCGGCAACTGGAGCGCTTAAAACAGCTAATCAATGATTTATTGGCCATGTCCGGCAGTGGAATAATTGAACCCCGGGAAAAAATAAACCTGAAGGTTATGAACGCTGAAATAATGGCAGCATTGGAGCCGGTGGCTGAACAGTATCAGGTTACACTACACCAGGAACCGGTTT
>CAZUFR010000224.1:0-2655 GCA_964619655.1 uncultured Syntrophomonas sp.
GCGACGGTGTTTTTGAAGGAATAAGGGCTTACCATAACAGCGTATTCCGTCTTAAGGACCATGTTGACCGTCTTTATGACTCGGCCAAGGCTATCAATTTGGAAATTCCTATTAGTAAGGAAGAGATGTCCAATGTTATAGTGGATACTTGTAGGCAGAATGAACTCAGGGATGCCTACATAAGGGTAGTAGTATCCAGAGGCAAGGGAGATCTGGGGTTGGACCCTAAAAAATGCAATGTAGCTACAGTGGTATGTATAGCGTCTTCAATTACCCTGTACCCGGATGAAACTTACACCAACGGGCTGACCGTAATTACTGTTCCTACCCGTCGTAATGGTCCCGAGGGGGTTAATCCCCGCATTAAATCGTTAAACTACTTGAATAATATTATGGCTAAAATTGAAGCTAATATTGCTGGAGTACCGGAGGCCATCCTGCTTAACCAGGAAGGTTATGTAGCCGAGTGTACTGGTGACAACATATTCATGGTTAAAAACGGTGTGTTGAAAACTCCGGCTATACATCTGGGTATGCTGGAGGGAGTAACCCGTAATGAAGTAATTAAGCTGGCGCAAAAGAATGGTATTCCGGTGGAAGAAACCACCTTTACCCGTTACGACATTTTCGTTGCTGATGAAGTCTTCTTAACGGGGACCGCCGCTGAATTAATTCCGGTAACCAGGATTGATGGCCGGGTAATTGGCGATGGTAAACCAGGACCGGTCTTTGCCACTCTCCTGGGTGAGTTCCGGGAACTGGTTAAAGAAGCTGAAGGCCCCGAAGCGGTTATATTTAAGTAATTTTGAATTATAAATTTTTAATTTTTAATTAAGGAACGAAATGCTTCGCATTTCTTAATATTACATTTAAATGATTTGCGTCTAATTATCAGGAGGTGACCAGCATGCGTAGTGATTTGGCCAAAAAGGGCCTGGAAAAGGCTCCCCATCGGTCTCTTTTTAAAGCCCTGGGGCTTACTGATGAGGAGATGTCCCGCCCCCTAATAGGGATAGTAAACTCTAAAAACGATATAATTCCTGGCCATATTAACCTGGATAAAATTGCGGAGGCGGTAAAGGCCGGCGTACGCCTGGCCGGGGGTACCCCAATGGAGTTTCAAACTATTGGTGTTTGTGATGGCATTGCTATGAACCATATCGGTATGAAATATTCTCTGGGCAGCCGGGAAATCATAGCCGACTCCATAGAAATTATGGCTACCGCGCATGCCTTTGACGCTCTGGTATTTATACCCAATTGTGATAAAATAGTGCCGGGTATGCTGATGGCAGCAGCCCGCTTAAATTTACCTTCCATATTTATTAGCGGTGGTCCCATGCTGGCAGGAAGAGTAAAAGGGAAAGCGGTCAGCCTGACCCAGGTTTTTGAGGGTGTAGGGGCTGCCGCAGCCGGGCGTATGAGCCTGGAAGAGCTGGCTGACCTGGAAGAAAACGCTTGCCCTACCTGTGGTTCCTGTTCCGGTATGTTTACCGCCAATTCCATGAACTGTCTAACCGAGGCCCTGGGTATGGCTCTGGCCGGCAATGGCACCATTCCGGCAGTTTACTCTGAGAGGATACGGCTGGCCAAAAAGGCTGGCATGCAGATTATGCAGCTATGGGAACAGGATATTAAGGCTCTGGACGTTATGACTGCCGATGCTTTTCAGAATGCCATACGATTGGATATGGCTATAGGCTGTTCCAGTAATTCCGTATTACACCTGCTGGCCATAGCCGCTGAGGCAGGGGTGAAAATTGACCTTAATTTATTCAACGAAATTAGTGCTAATACCCCTCACCTGTGCAAATTAAGTCCGGCTGGGGAACACCATATGGAAGACCTATACCGGGCAGGCGGGATTCAGGCCATGTTTAATGAACTAAACCGCAAGGGTGTGATTAATACTGGCTGTATGACCGTTAGTGGTAAAACTGTAGGTGATAATATTGCTTCTACTCCGGTCCTGGATCATGATGTTATTCGGCCGCTGAATAACCCTTATAGCCAGACTGGTGGGTTAGCCATTCTATTTGGTAATCTGGCGCCTGAAGGGGCAGTAGTTAAGAAGAGTGCAGTTGCGGAAGAAATGATGTGTCATGAGGGCCCGGCTCGGGTTTTTGACTCCGAAGAAGAAGTAGTTGAATCTATCCTGGCAGGTAAGATTATGGCCGGGGATGTTATTGTTATCCGTTATGAAGGACCGGCAGGGGGGCCAGGTATGCGGGAGATGCTTACTCCCACCTCGGCTATAGCAGGCATCGGACTCGATAAAGAGGTAGCCCTTATAACTGATGGGCGTTTTTCCGGAGCTACCCGGGGAGCTTCTATAGGGCACGTATCCCCGGAGGCAGCTGCAGGAGGACTAATTGCCCTGGTAGAGGAAGGGGACCTTATACGAATAGATATTCCGGCCTGTCGGCTGGACCTTATGGTAGATGCAGAAATACTAGAAAAGAGGCAAGCCCGCTGGAAAGTACCAGAACCAAAAATTAGAAGCGGATATATGCAAAGATATGCTAAGATGGTACAATCAGCCAGTTCCGGAGCTATTTTCAAAAAATAACCGGAAAGATTAAAGTAAGCGGGCCATCATAAGCCCGCTATTTTTATAAGAAAATTGGGCCGATAGAGAAAGTATGGGTGTGACAA
>CAZUFR010000225.1:0-2635 GCA_964619655.1 uncultured Syntrophomonas sp.
GGATAGACTGAATTCTCCAGAGCAATATGGTATTTGTAGGGGCTGATTGCATCCCATTTATCATCCACCTCACGGATACCACGTCCGAAAACATCAATATCCTCTCCGAAATAATCCTTTAGCCTTCTAACAAAATTAAGCCTTTTCTGATGTCCCTCGGTAAAATCCTTATTAGACGTAATAACTGACATCAGCTTACTCTTGGGTAAAGTATGCATATCTTTAAAATCATCGTAGTCACGATTTATAATGCTCTGACAGTTATGAATATCTGCCAGCACCCTGCCGGTATGCCAACAAAGCCCGGTCTGATTCAGTATCGAACGGGGATGGGATATATGACTGTGACAGGTAACCACCCGAGCAAATTGCTGGGTATAATTAGCTGGATAGTCGGTTATACTCGGAGGTTCTCCAGTAATAAGAATAGTGTTTTTCGGGGGACAATAGGCGCTTTCTGGTCGGGATACTCCATTATAAATCACCCAATAATCACAATCATCTATCTCGCTATTTATATAAAACTGGCAGTTACCCCAAATACCACGGCGTCCCGGGGTCTGGCGTATGATCGGTTCATAAGGAAAATCCGTACTTAGCTTAACTTTAATCATGATAAAACCTCCTATATTAGAAAATAGGCGTTAATAACGTAGTTATCTTGTTAATAACTTCAAATTTAGAACTTGATTAATTGTTTAGAGTGAGGCGTAAGGACCAACCCCGGGCAAACACACGGGTTCGCCCCTACGGGTTCCCTCCCTCCAGTCTGCTAAAGTCTTTACACTTTTACATAAAAGAATCGTCCCCTGTTACCTCTTCTGTAAACCAGCGATAAGTTGACTCTATTCCCTGTCTCAAGGTTATTTGGGGCTGCCAGCCCAGGGTCGTTAATTTACTTACATCCAGCAGTTTACGGGGAGTTCCATCAGGTTTACTATGGTCATAAATAATATTTCCCTCATAGCCCACAATGCTTTTTACCAGAGAGGCTAGATCCGCAATACTGATATCCTTACCGGTGCCAATATTAATAATCTCCGGTCGGTCATAGTGCTGCATGAGAAATATACAGGCAGCAGCCAAATCGTCAACATGGAGAAATTCCCGCCGGGGCTTACCCGTACCCCAGACTACTACCTGTTTATCCTGCCTGATTTTAGCTTCATGAAATTTTCTAATCAGGGCAGGGAGGACATGGGAAGTATTGAGGTCAAAATTGTCACCTGGACCATACAGATTTGTGGGCATAACAGAAATATAATTACATCCGTATTGCTGATGATAAGCCTGGCACATCTTTATTCCGGCAATCTTGGCTATAGCATAGGCTTCATTAGTTTCTTCTAATCCGCCGTTTAAGAGATAGTCCTCCTTTAATGGTTGGGGTGCGAGGCCGGGATAGATACAGGAGGAACCTAAAAAAAGAAGTTTTTTGACTCCATAATTATAGGCTGCATCAATAACATGGCTCTGGATTAAAAGGTTTTCCCGGATAAACTGGGCTGGGAAACTGCGATTAGCTTCTATACCTCCTACCCGGGCCGCAGCCAGAAATACATATTCAGGTTTTTCTCGGTTAAAAAAGCGGTAGACTGCTTCCTGCTCCAACAGATCCAGTTCTTTCCGGGGAATGACTATAATATTCTGGTAGCCCTGATTCAAAAGTTGCCGTAATATGGCTGAACCTACCAAACCCTGGTGCCCAGCCACATAAATCCTGGTTTTTTTATCCATAAGCAATACCTCTGATGCCACTATTATGGCCTGCATCCTGCAGAATTTTTTCCTGCCGGGCCAGGTTAAGGTCATGATCTACCATCATTTTAACCAGCTCATCAAAATTAACTTGAGGGGACCAGCCCAATTTATCCCGGGCTCGAGAAGCATCTCCTTGAAGATAATCAACTTCACTGGGCCGGTAGTAACGTTGGTCTATAGAAACATAATCCTGCCATGATAATTCCAGATAGGAAAAACATTTCTCCAAAAAATCTCTTACGGAATAGGACTCTCCGGTGGCAACCACAAAATCATCAGGCTTATCCTGCTGCAGCATCAGCCACATAGCCCTAACATAATCCCCGGCAAAACCCCAGTCTCGTTTAGCCTCCAGGTTACCCAGATAAAGCCTATCCTGAAGACCCATTTTAATACGGGTAGCTGCCCGGCTTATTTTACGAGTAACAAATGTTTCTCCGCGACGGGGAGATTCATGATTAAAAAGTATGCCACTGGCAACGTACATACCATAAGCTTCACGATAGTTCTTAGCATACCAATAGGCCGCTACCTTCGATACGGCATAGGGACTGCGGGGGTAAAAAGGAGTTGACTCGTTTTGGGGAGGAAGGGAAGCTCCAAACATTTCCGAGGAGGCAGCCTGATACATGCGTACCTGTTTACCAGAGACTTCCATGTAATCACGCAGAGCCTCTAATAAACGCAGGGTTCCCATGGCTACGGTATCGGCAGTATATTCTGGTTGTTCAAAGGAAACCTTAACATGAGACTGGGCAGCCAAATTATATACTTCATCCGGTTCTACCCGCTGCAATATTCGTCTTAACCCGGTAGCATCGGTTAAATCGCCGTAGTGCAGGTATAGGGGTGGGTTGGATTGATGAGGGTCCTG